>CAMNOK010000084.1 GCA_946546825.1 uncultured bacterium | reverse complement strand
GGCATGAGCAGGGATGTTGGTTCCTCCTGGGCTTGAGCAGGGATAACAATCCCCATTACCATCAAACACGATGCAAGCCACGTCACAACATGGCTGGATAAGCAATTCTTCAGAATGTTCATAGATTTTCAAATAGGCTTAGGTAATCATCTATTGTATAAGTAGTAATAGTATAGTCAATCAGACTGCTTGAGAGGATTCACCTCCTAAAAGGTTATAGTACGCAACAAAGTTACATTATTTTTCTTATACCACAAAATATTTACAACAAAAAATCGGTCGCATCACTGCGACCGACATCCTGAATATCAAAATTTCTACGTTTTCTCTAAAACCTGTTATCAAACAATCTTTACCTTTTTCAAAGGATTCTAACACCTAAATATATAACTAAAAACCTAAAACAATGTCTATCTTATATTTCTTTTCTATGCTTCCTGAACAATCTTTTTGTCCTTTTGACGATGCAAAGGTACGATTGTTTGCGCACACAAACAAATAAAAATGAATGTTTTCATGCCATGGACAGTGTTTCTTGACCTACGTCAAGAGGCCGCAGCGTGGTGTGAGACGAGATAGACGTCGAAGATGAGTGTTGAATAGGCCGGTATGCTTACGTCGCCCGTGGTGGTGTTGGTCTTCGTGGTAGCTCCGTAGCCAAGGGCTGCAGGGATATAGATGACCCAGTGGGAACCGGGACGCATCTCCATGAGGGCTGTGGCAAAGCCGTCAATGACGCCGTTGATGCTGAAAGTAACGGGTACAGCCACCTGCGGGTCCAGCTCACCGAAGTACGACTTGTCGAAGACATATCCTTCCGGATACCAGGTGGAAGGCAGCAGTCGTCCGGCATAGTGGCACACCACGGAGTCGGTGCTGTGATACGACGGACTGCCGCTTCCTTCTTCCAGAATGTGGGCCACGATGTAGTTGTCGGGCTGCTGAGCCATCTTCTCTTCCAACGTCCAGGTCCTGATGATGCGCCAGCTGTCATCGCCATTGGCAATGCGCTGCTGGGTCTCGGCATAGAGGTCGTTGAAATAGCTGGTGTTGGTGGGCGCCCAGTTGACGAAGTCGGGCACAGAGCTGTCTTCCTCACTGCATGAAGCCAGCAGCGACAGCACGAGGAACGGCAGGAGGTAAAGGGCTGTTGCCTTTACCTTCGCGCGTACCTTTATATATATATAACGGATCATATCAGAGAGTTTTAAGCAGACTTGTGATGCTCACCTGGTCTTCGATGATGTTGCGCAGCTCACTGATGGGCACACGCTTCTGCTCCATGGTGTCGCGGTAGCGCAGTGTCACACAGTTGTCGTTCAGGGAGTCGTGGTCAACGGTCACGCAGAACGGTGTGCCGATGGCATCGTGGCGGCGGTAGCGCTTGCCGATGGAGTCTTTCTCCTCGTAGTGGGTGTTGAAATGGAACTTCAGCTCATCGACAATCTCGCGTGCCTTCTCGGGCAGTCCGTCTTTCTTCACCAAGGGGAACACGGCACACTTCACCGGAGCCAGTGCTGCGGGCAGGCGCAGCACGGTGCGTGTCTCGCCGTTCTCGAGCTTCTCTTCCTGATAGCTGTGACACATGATGCTGAGGAACATGCGATCGACACCGATAGAAGTCTCGATGACGAAAGGCACATAGCTCTCGTTGGTCTCGGGGTCGAAGTATTTAATCTGCTTGCCGGAGAACTTCTCGTGTTGCGACAGGTCGAAGTTCGTGCGGCTGTGGATGCCTTCCACTTCCTTGAAGCCGAAGGGCATGTGGAACTCGATGTCGGTGGCGGCGTTAGCATAGTGGGCCAGCTTGTCGTGGTCGTGGAAGCGGTAGTTCTCTGCTCCGAAGCCTAAGGCCTGGTGCCATGCCATGCGCGTCTTCTTCCAATGCTCAAACCATTGCAACTCAGTGCCGGGCTTAACGAAGAACTGCATCTCCATCTGCTCGAACTCACGCATGCGGAAAATGAACTGGCGGGCCACAATCTCGTTGCGGAAGGCCTTACCAATCTGGGCGATACCGAAGGGCAGCTTCATGCGGCCGGTCTTCTGCACGTTCAGGTAGTTCACAAAGATGCCCTGTGCTGTCTCGGGACGGAGATATACTTTCATCGCACCATCGGCCGAGGCTCCCATCTCCGTGGAGAACATCAGGTTGAACTGGCGCACGTCAGTCCAGTTGCGTGTACCGCTGATGGGACACACAATCTCCTCGTCGAGGATAATCTGACGAAGCTCTTCCAGGTCGGGTCCCTGCATGGCAGCGGCATAGCGGGCATGCAGCGCGTCGCGCTTTGCCTTCGTCTCCTTCACGCGCTCGCTGGTTTCCATGTATTTGGCCTCATCGAAGCTGTCACCAAAACGCTTGCGAGCCTTGGCCACTTCTTTCTCTATCTTCTCGTCGTACTTGGCAATCTGATCCTCTATGAGCACGTCGGCGCGATAGCGCTTCTTGGAGTCACGGTTGTCAATGAGGGGGTCGTTGAACGCGTCAACGTGACCACTGGCCTTCCAGATGGTGGGGTGCATGAAAATGGCGGAGTCGATGCCCACGATATTCTCGTGGAGCAGCACCATGGACTTCCACCAATATTCCTTGATATTGTTTTTCAGCTCCACACCGTTCTGACCGTAGTCATACACGGCGCCGAGGCCGTCATAGATATCACTGCTGGGAAACACAAAGCCATATTCTTTACAATGGCTCACAATCTTCTTGAAAACGTCTTCTTGTGCCATAAAACTTTCTTAAATTTGCAAATTCGCTTGCAAAGTTACG
>CAMNOK010000083.1 GCA_946546825.1 uncultured bacterium | reverse complement strand
TTCAGCTGGATAGTCCTTGCCGTCTATGTCACCCTTGTCATCGGTGCGATGGTTGCCGTGTTGCTCGACAACAGACAGCCGGTGAAGACCATGGCTTGGCTCATGGTGCTGATGTTTGTGCCTATCGTGGGCGTCATCCTCTACTTCTTCTTTGGGCAGAGCGTCAGAAAGGAACGGCTTATCAGCCAGCGAAGCCTTGACAAGCTGACCAAGAACTCCATGATCGGGTTTATGGAACAAAAAGACCTGAAGGTGCCAGAGGGGTATGAGTCGCTGGTGAAACTCTTTGTCAACCAGAACATGAACTTGCCGTTCAGCAACAACAAGGTGGAAGTCTATACTTGCGGACGCGACTTCTTTGACGCGCTTCTTGAACAGATGAGGCTGGCCCGCCACCACATCCATCTCCAGACATATATCATAGAAGACGACACGCTGGGCCGAAAGGTTGCCGAGGTGCTCATGGAACGTGCGCGTCAGGGGGTGGAGGTGCGCCTGATATACGATGACGTGGGATGTTGGCGGGTGCCGGCGGCCTTCTTCCAGCAGATGAAAGATGCCGGTGTGAGGGTAGAGGCTTTCATGCCAGTGCACTTCCCCGCCTTCACCAGCAAGGTGAACTATCGTAATCACCGCAAACTGTGTGTTATCGACGGACAGGTAGGCTTTATCGGCGGCATGAACATAGCAGAGCGCTACCTCGTTTGGCGCGACACCCATCTGCAGATCAGGGGAAGCGCTACGGCCGGCCTGCAACGAGCCTTCCTCGTTGATTGGTACTTCGTGTCAAGGTCGTTGATTACCAATGCTGTCTATTACCCATCGCCAGAGACTGTCCTGTCAACAACCACGCCGGAGCAGATGTCCACGTTGGCACAAGTCGTAACAAGCAGTCCTATCTCGCCATGGCCGGAAATCATGCAAGGCTATGTCCATATCCTTCAGACAGCCCGCAAGTATGTTTATATGGAGTCGCCTTATTTCCTTCCCACCGAGCAGGTGCTCTTCGCTATGCAGACGGCAGCCATGGCAGGTGTCGATGTGCGACTGATGGTGCCGCTCCATAGCGATGCCAAGCTGGTGAGGTGGGCATCACGTTCTTACATGGCCGAGACCATAGCCTCGGGAGTGAAGGTGTATGTCTATAAGCCGGTGTTCAACCACTCCAAACTGTTGGTGGCCGATGATGTGTTGTGTTGTTGCGGAAGTACCAATATAGACTTCCGGTCGTTTGAGAACAATTTTGAGGCCAACATTTTCTTTTATGGGCGCGATGTGGCTCTGCGCCTCAAGCAAGTGTTCTTGGAAGACCAGCATCAGAGTGTGCTTATCAATGGACTGACCGACCTGGCGGCCCGGCCGTTCCATAAGCGTCTGTGGGAGTCTGTAGTCAGACTTCTGTCTCCGTTGCTTTAAAAAGGGAGAAGTTTACACTGCCATAGGCGCGGTGCTCCACGAAGCGAGGGTGCTGCGAGAAGTCATGATGCTTGCCATGCTCAAAGACGAGCAGACCGCCTGGTTTCAGTAGCTCCGATTCGAGGACAAGGTCTGGAATCTGAGGAAGCGTGGGCAGTGCGTATGGAGGGTCGGCAAACACCAGGTCGAACTGCCTGCGACAGCTCTTGATGAAACGAAAAACGTCGCCTCTGATCAGCAGGTGGCCCACCTCTTCGGCTTTTCCTAACTTCTCCACACACTGTCGGATGAAGTTAGCATGCTCACGGTCCAGCTCCACGCTCACCACCTGCCGGCAGCCCCGTGAGAGCAGCTCCAGTGAGATGCTTCCCGTTCCGGCAAAGAGATCCAGAGCCTCGGCATCCTCAAAGTCAGTATATCCTTTCAGTACGTTGAAGATGTTTTCCTTGGCAAAGTCGGTGGTGGGACGCGCCTTGAAGGTGCGTGGAATGTCGAAGTGACGTCCTTTGTATTTTCCGGTAATGATACGCATGGTGATGGTAAGCAAAGTGAGGTTATTTCATGCAGAAGTGTGCCATGAGGTCGAGTGGCATGTCCTTGGTTTGCGTAACATGAGACCTGTTAAACACCGCACTGGGATTTACGAAGTAGGCCTTCTTGACATGCTGGCCCAGGAGCTGGGCTAACGTCTCGCGGTCGGGCATTTCGCCTGACAGGTAAAGCTCGTCGCTGGCCGTGTTCATGGCTTGTACTTTCCATACATGAAGCAGGAAATAGACAGCATCGTTGGGTCTGCGCGTTTCAAAACTGTTGCTGAAGCGGAAACGGTTCTTGTCGAAGCAGAACACCTCAAGCTTTCCGTCATGAAAGTAGCCGTAGAGCTTCCTGTGCATACCGGTGAAGTTGCGCTGGTGCATCATTCGCCAGACGGGGAGCATCAGAGGTTCGTAGCGCACATCCTGGAAATGATCGTCCACCACCGTCTGTAAGTCATGCCCAATGGTATAGACTGCCACGGCACTGAACTCCGGCATCACGGTGGTGATGACTTGTTCGTTTGAAAGACCGGCAAAAGAGTGACGGTAGAGCCTTTCTGCTTCAGCTTCCTCGAACTCCGGCAGTGGGATGAGCAGCACGGGACTGTCTGTCAGTACCAATGCTCGTCGGTATCCCCTCCCAAGGAGCATGCTTTCCCGAAAAGCCTCACGCAGGTTGGCGGCAATAGAAATGCCGCTTTTAACGACATACGGCTCGAAGGTCACCCGTCGTTCAGAACCAGCATCATCGACGGCAAAGGACAGCGACCGCTTGCTGATGCGAATAATTAGACGTGCGTCTAAAAGGTTGTTGTCGTTCATCATTTCAAAACTTTGTGGCAAAGTTACGGAAAGTTGAGAGAAGAACAAAACAAACTCGTTTGTTTTTTCTTCCGAAACGGAGTA
>CAMNOK010000082.1 GCA_946546825.1 uncultured bacterium | reverse complement strand
AGGTGACAGGGACTTATTCAAAGGGCTGAAGATCATGGAGCTGGAGCAGGAGTGGGCTTCATATCCTGTGATAAAGCTCGACATAAGCATTGCCAAGAGCCAGCAGAATGCTGCTGCACTCCGGGCAAGGCTGATGCTGATACTTAAAGACTATACTGACAAATATGGTAAAGATGATGACGAAGTGACTCCAGGCAGCCTACTCAACGGACTCATCAAGCGTGCCTATGCCAAGACAGGCAAGCAAGTGGTGGTTGTCATCGACGAATATGACGCACCGCTGCTTGATGTGCTGCACGAGGATGAAATGCTCAGCGGCATGCGTAAAGTGATGCAAGAGTTCTATCAGCCGCTGAAAGCCAGCGAGGCCATGATTAAGTTCTGCTTCATCACCGGAATCACCAGGCTAAGCCAGTTGAACATTTTTTCCACGCTCAACAATCTTACCAACATATCGCTGCTCCCGCGGTTCTCTTCCATCTGTGGCATAACAGAAACTGAACTTTACAGCACTCTGCAGCCTGACATTGAGACTTTGGCCAAACATTACAAATGCAGCACAGAGGAAATGAAAGGTATGTTGAAAAGAAGATACGACGGCTACCATTTCTCCGAGGAATCTGAAGACATATACAACCCCTATAGCCTGCTTTCAGCATTTGCGAACCAGAAAATAAGCAATTACTGGTTTGAGACAGGAACCCCTACCTTCCTGATTCAGATGATGCGGAAATTTAAATACGATATCACTTCCATGGACTATATAGAGTCCACAGACTATGCCATCAACCGACCAACGGAAGCCATGACAACAATGGTTCCATTGCTTTATCAAAGCGGCTACCTCACCATCAAAGACTATGACCGCGAGGGAGAAATCTATATATTGTCTATGCCCAATCAGGAAGTGCGAATAGGTTATGCTGACGGTCTGCTTCCTGTCTATTCAGGTCTTGAAGGCGAGGATGTTCAGACAGGCTTCGCACTGAAGTTCTGGAAGGCATTGAGAGCCGATGACATTGACTTGGCCATGCGCGAGATGCAGACGTATCTTGCCGGCATTCCATATGTGGAGGGATTTAAGCAGAAACTGGAAGATGCCACCAGTCGAGAGGGCTTCTATGAATACACCTTGTATCTCATCTTCTCGATGCTCAATGTGTATGTGCGCACACAGGTCAAGTGTGCAGGGGGGCGCATCGATATGGTTGTACAGATGCCATACACCACCTATGTCTTTGAGCTGAAGGTCAACGGAACGGCACAGGAGGCCCTGAAACAGATTGACGACAAAGGATATGCCATTCCCTACCAGACAGACGGCAAAGCGGTTGTAAAGGTCGGAGTGAAGTTCAACAAAGAAACACGCACGCCCGAGGATTGGGTGGTAGAACGTGTTGAACAGTGAGGCAAATGCGTCAACAAAAATATTGAAGAATTCATGAAAATCTTCATGCTCATCAAAAGAATACGCTATAGTGGAGCCTACAGGATGTTTGTGTGGGTGGCAAAGGCGTTGGCCGACAGGGGCCACGAGGTGACCGTGTTTACTTTCATGAACAATGATGTGAATGAACTGCCAGCCAACATCAAGTGGATTCAAGCGGACCTGGAACAGTCTGGACTATGGAAAAAAGTGAGCCAGACAAGGCAACACATCAAAGAATGTGACGCTGACGTGTCAATCTCTTTCCTGCTCGACGCCAACATCATCAATACCTTAGCCTGCATAGGTCTAAAAACTAAGTCCGTCATCTGTGAAAGGAACGACCCTTTTAAGCCTCATTACTATAAATTGCGGCTGACCAAATGGATGTTCCGATTTGCCGACGGAGCAGTGTTCCAGTTGCCCAAGGTGGCTGAGTATTATTCGATGGTGAAAGGACCGACCGCAGTCATCCCCAATCCGGTGGTGCATGTATCCGAAGATATAGTCCTGCAGCCATTTGAGAAGCGCGAAAAGGTGATTGCCTCGGTAGGCAGGTTGGATATGTTCCAAAAGCGCCAGGACATACTGTTCAAAGCTTTTGCTAAGTTTCTTGGAGAACATCCAGACTATACCCTGAAATTATATGGCGACGGACCCGACGAGAGTAAACTGAGAGAACTGGCAAAGACGCTGGGCATACAAGACAAGGTGGTATTCGCTGGCGTCACGAGCCATGTCCATCAGGTTCTTAGCCAAGCCAGGTTCTTCGTGCTTGCCTCTGACTTCGAAGGCATTCCCAATGCCCTGATGGAGGCCATGTCGTTAGGGTTGCCGTGCATTTCCACGAAGTGCAGGCCCGGAGGGGCCGAACTGCTCATCCAGGACGGCATTAATGGTTTGTTGGTCAGCACCAACGATGTAGATGCCATGTGTGATGCCATGCAAAAGATGACAGATGGAGCGTTTGCAGATACATTAGAACGAGAGGCGAAGAGAATTAAGGAACGTTTCTCAGAAGAGACCATCGCGTCTATGTGGTGTGACTATGTAGGTCTTTTTGCGACTATATGAAAGTTTAATCTTAGAAAAATTTTTGATGCCACGATTAGCTTCCTATAATGATTGTACGGGTTGTATGGCGTGTTATAACGCATGTCCGAAACAAGCCGTTGAGATATCTGATAGTCATGACGGTTTTTTGTACCCTGCTGTCAATGCGGACAAGTGTGTTGACTGCGGTGCCTGTGAACGTGCTTGTCCTGTAGTTTCATCTTTAGGGTCTTTGGGAAAGGGACATCCTCAAGCTTTTGCCGTTTGGCATAAGAAAGACAGGTGTGTAAGTTCGAGTGGTGGCGCTTTTTCGGCTTTTGCACGAAATGTCATAGAAAAAAATGGTGTTGTGTTTGGTGCTGCTTTTGATGGGACACTCCATCTGAAGCATACCGAAGTGTGGGATGTTGAGGAGTTGACAGCACTTCGAGGAAGTAAGTATGTGCAGAGCGAAATAGGAGGGTCGTTTAGGAAAATAAAGAAATACTTGCAAGAAGGGCGTCAGGTGTTCTTTTGCGGAACACCGTGTCAGGTGGCAGGGCTTCAAGGGTACCTCGGAAAGTCTTACGATAATCTGTTGACCGCTGATTTGGCCTGTCATGGAGTACCTTCAGACGGTATTTTCCAGAAGTATCTAAAAAAGTTAAAAAATCGACTCGGCAAAGCCGAGATCCTTATTAAGAATTACGAGTTTAGACGTAGAGATGGATGGGGTCTTGCCCCATCCATCTCTACTACGAATAACTGCCGCGCTCTGTATGGTGTTGATGCGCTCTATATGGAAGCTTTCGACAAGAGTGCCATCTTCAGAGAAAGTTGTTACCATTGTCC
>CAMNOK010000081.1 GCA_946546825.1 uncultured bacterium | reverse complement strand
GGGAGGTGGTGTTTGCCCATGTGACGTCATCGGGGCACGGATTGCGACTGGTGTGTAAGGCCAGAAGGGAGATTGGCAACATTGCCGATAACCAACTGGCACTGGCCAAGGCTCTGGATGTCACGCCAGACCTTTCGTGTATCGACGCCAGCAGAATCAGCTACGCCCCCATGCGTGAGGATGTGTATTATTTGAACGAGGAAGAACTTTTGAACTATTATGATGAGGAGTTTGACAAGAAGTATTGCGAGGCTTATCGTAGTGGTCGTACTGAGGCTACGAAAGAAATGAGGAATGAAAGAAATGAAAATGAGAAATTAAGTAATGACGATGAAGAACGAGAACTTGACTACCACGGAGTCAGCTATGACAAAATCTGTGAAGCGTGGCAGGAAGCGCAAGGTGGTGCGCCAGGCGTGGGAGATCGCCACCGAACCATGCTGCAACTGGCTCTCGACCTTAGGTATATCTGCGACAACCAGCCGGAGATGGTGTGTAGGGCCCTTAAACGGTGTGGATTTGTGCAAGACATCATCCGTGAGCGAGGAGAAGAAGAGGTCAGAGCAGTTGCTGATACGGCTTGTGAGCGAAGAATGTACAAGGACATCCCGAAAAGGATGCAAGGGGTGCTTGCGCGTGCAGGTGTACAACTCGGCCAGTCAGCAACAGCTGAGCGACCTGTGGCAACCGCTGACATCCCTTACGAGCAGTTCGCTCAAAGGCTGGAACCTCTCCTTAGCGCTCCTTATGCCGAAGCCTGTAGAGGTGTGAGCCGACATAACCGGCTGGGGGCTGTGATGGCGGCAGGAGCCATGTACTGCACACTGCTGACACGATGCTGGTATGAGCACTTCAACGGTGCCCGACAGCGCATGAACCCGCAGGTGCTGATTATCGGTGACCCTGCCTCGGGAAAGTCGTTTGCCAAGGACTTGGACGACCAGATTATGAGTTCCATGAGGGCGAAAGATGAGGAGGTGCGCGCCCAGGAGACTCGCTACAAGCAGGAACAGAAGAAGCGTGGCACTTCGTCGAAGGCGCAGAAGCAGGACGCACTGGTGGAGCCTGACGGCATGATCAGATACCTGCCTACGAAGACGTCGAACAACATCTTCTTCCGACGACTGAAGCGGGCGAAGGAGGAAGTGGACGGAGAACTGCTGAACCTGCACCTGTATATGTTCGACTCGGAGCTGGACTCCAGTATCACGGCGCAGAGCGGAGGGGCATGGATAGGCAAGCACGACCTGGAACTGAAGGCGTTTCATAATGAGCTGAGCGGTGTTGACTATGCCAACAACGACTCCATCAACGACATCCTGCCCATCTACTGGAACTCGGTGACCACGGGTACGCAGATCAGCCTCTACAAGAAGTTCACACCCCGGAACATCAACGACGGACTGTGCAGTCGTGTAGCCATCTTCCCGATGGAGACGGCACGATACCAGATGGTGAAGAAGAAGATGGTGGACTGGCAGGCCAATGAGGCCATGAAGTTGTGGGGATTTAAGTTCGAACAGTTGCATGGCGAACTGCCCTTGCAGCGACTGACAGACCATGTGTATGACCTCTGCGAGCTCAGTGCACAAGAGGCGGAGGCTGCTGACGACCACGTGTTGGACTATCTGAGAAAACGTGCCGTATTCTACGCCACATGGCTGACCATTCCGCGCATCCTGGCTCGTGAGTATGACACATTCAAGCAGACGGGAAAGCTGGAGGTGACGGACGATGACTTGAAGTTCTCGACGCTCATCTACGATGCCGTCATCTACTTCCAGGACCATTTCTTCGGACAGATGCTGCAGGACTCGTGGGACAATGCGGCACGAGAATATGTCCCCAGACGCAGGAATACCAAGAATGCAGAAGCATACAAAAGTCTGCCTGAAACCTTTGGGGTGAAGGAAGTGATGAATATGCTGGAATTGGAGAAAGCTGCAGCTCACAAACAATGTCAACGCTGGTTGATGCACGGATTCGTGGAGCGCATCAAGCAGGGAAGGTACAAGAAGGTGATGAAGGAAATTATTGTATAATGCTTAATGCTGTCGCAAATAAGAAATGAAAGAAATGAATAAGGAAATGAGACTCTCCGAGCATTTTACGCTCGGAGAGCTTTGTAAGACAAGTGTGAAGGCAGAGAATGTGCCTGGAGAAAAAGAGGTGGAAACCTTGATGATTGGTTTACTTGCAGAGTCGGCAGCCTTCACACTTGTTGAGCTCGCCGCGGAATCGCTTCTCTACCAGATGGTGCAGACGGTCGCGCAGGGGTATGAGTTGCATGTGGTCGATGACTTCGTTGATGAAGGCGTTCTGCAACAGCAGGCGAGCCTCCTTCAGTGATATGCCCCGCTGCTGCATGTAGAAGAGTGCTGCGTCGTTGAGCTGGCCTACGGTAGAACCGTGGGCGCACTTCACGTCGTCGGCATAGATCTCGAGCATCGGCTGGGTGTACATACGTGCCTGGCGGGTGGAGCAGAGGTTCTGGTTGGTCATCTGCGATGCGGTCTTCTGCGCTCCGTGCTCCACGAGCACTCTGCCGGCGAAGGCTCCGGTGGCCTGGTCGTCGAGCACATACTTGTAGAGTTCTGTCGAGGTGCAGTGAGCCACCTTATGGGTTATCAGCGTGTTGTTGTCAACGTGCTGCTGCTTGTCGGCTATCACGCATCCGTAGCATTGGCACTCAGCACCTTCGCCTGAGAAGGTGAGGTCGAGGCGGTTGCGGGTCACTCCATTGTGCAGCGTAATCACATTGTGGTTTACGCGGCTGTTGGCCTGCTGGTCTATGTAGACATTGCTTACGCGCACGTTCTTGTAGTGGGTCTCCTCCAGGCAGTAGAGGTCGAGCGAGGCGTTCTCCCCCACAAAGGCCTCGATGACCTGTGTGGCGAGGAACCGTCGGTCGTCGGCTGCGTGGTCGCAGAACAGCATCTTCAGCTCCGCTCCCTCCTCCAGTACGATGAGCACACGGCGGTTCACCATCAGGTCGACATCTGAGCGCAGGATGTTGATGACCTGTACGGCGCGGTCTACCTTCACCCCTTTTGGCACGTAGACGTAGAGTCCGTCTTGTGCCAGCATGGTATTGAGGTTGGTCACCGCATCGTCGGCCTTGGCTGCCAGCAGGTTGTAGTAGGCTGAGGTGGCAAACTCCCTCAGCGAGCCGATGACCACGCCCTCTGGCAGCCGCCCCAGAGCCTGCGGTCTCTCGCCTCCCTCCTCTTTCTTCTCTCCTCTATAGAAGGCATCGTTCACCACGAAGTAGAGCGATGTCGACAGGTTGGGCACGTCGCAGCGGAAGGCCTGATAGGGGTCGACGGGAATCGCCAGACGGTTGAGGTTCAGACCATAGTCGGGTGCAAAGAGTGTCTGTATGTCGGTGTACTTATAGCGTTCTTCCTTGCGCGTGGGGAAGCCTGCTGCCTGGAAGGCCTCAAAGGCCTCGTCGCGCACACTGTTCATCACATCGCACGAGTGCTGGCAAATCATCTGCCGCGCCTGTTGGTAAAGGTCTATATATTGCTGTTCACTATTCATATCTCTCTCATCTCTCAACTCTCAACTACTCCTCGCCAATCTCTTCCTTGATCCAGTCGTAACCATGCTCCTGAATCTCGCTGGCCAGCTCTGGGCCTCCTGTCTTGACGATGCGTCCCTTGTAGAGCACGTGGACGAACTGCGGACGGATCATCTCCAGCAGGCGGTCGTAGTGTGTGATGACGATGCACGACGTCTGGGGTGTCTGCAACTTGTTGACGCCCTCGGCCACGATGCGCATCGCGTCGACATCGAGTCCGGAGTCGGTCTCGTCGAGGATGCTGAGCTTGGGCTCCAGCATGGCCATCTGGAATATCTCGTTGCGCTTCTTCTCGCCGCCGCTGAACCCCTCGTTCACCGAGCGGTTGGCCAGCTTTGAGTCCAGCTCCACAATCTTACGCTTCTCGCGCATCAGCTTCAGAAACTCTGCCGCGTTCATCGGTTCCAGTCCCTGGTATTTGCGCCGCTCGTTGATGGCGGCCTTCATGAAGTTGGTCATCGAGACACCAGGAATCTCCACAGGATACTGGAACGAGAGGAACAGCCCCTCGTGGGCGCGGTCCTCTGGCTTCATTGCCAGCAGGTCCTTGCCGTTGAAGAAGGCCTCGCCCTCTGTTACTTCATACTGCGGATTGCCCACCAGCACCGCTGAGAGCGTGGACTTGCCAGAGCCGTTAGGCCCCATGATGGCATGCGTCTCACCGTCGTTTATTACCAGGTCTATGCCTTTCAATATCTCCTTGTCGCCTATCTTGGCATGCAGATTGCGTACTTCTAACATCTTTCCTTTTTTGTTTTGGCTGCAAAGGTAGTGCAAACTGAATGAAAAACCAAATTAATTTGGGTTTTTCTGAGGTGCAGCCTGTCTTGACCCAGTGTCAAAGGTGCGAATTGATGAGCAAGAGCCAAGCGTTTTTGGTTTAATTTTCTCCTATATATAATAAGGTGTAAGCTGTTTCCGTGAATAGTTTTTTTTGTAAAAGCGTAAAAAGTACACTTATTTTTCATGTTTTTAATTTTATTAACATTAAGGCTTATTCCGTTAGCATTATTTTTCCTATCTTTGTGCCATAAAACTGCTAATTATAATATTTAACTTAAAGCAATTGACAATGAGAAAACAAGTTTTGTTCTCTGCGATGCTGTCGCTGGGTATGCTTGGTGGCC
>CAMNOK010000080.1 GCA_946546825.1 uncultured bacterium | reverse complement strand
GGTGCAACAGGGGTGCAACATTCCCCTTTTGGGTCATGCTAGATTTTCTGTAGCGGCGCAGCTTTCAGCGAGAAAGGCCGAAAGTGCGCCGCTACTATTTCCTTCACGGCAGTCAAGTTACAGTTTCGTCTCGCGGAACTCACGGGGTGTCATCCCATAGGTATTGCGGAAGACGCGGATGAATGTGGAGGCGTTGTTGATGCCGCACTCCTCGGCAATGGCCATGAGGGTGTATTCGGGATGTTTTCTCATGAGTCTTACCGCGTACTCCATGCGCTTGGTGTTGATGTATCCGGCGAGGTTGTTTTCTCCATAGGTGCTGATGATCTTCGCCAGGCGGTTTTTGTCGATTCCGCTGAGTTCAACGAGCTTGTCGCGGTTCAGGTCGGGGTCGGTATAGAGGCGGCGCATGGTTATCATTTTGTCCAGACGGGCGAAGGCCAGGAAGTCGGGATCGTCCTCTCCTTCGAGTTTGTGGTCAATTTTCTTCGACTCCTCGTCATCGTAGATTTCAGAGGTGGATCTGATGGCCACAGAACGGTAGTAGGACAGCTTGTTGATGGTTTTCACCATCTGTCGGTTCTGTCTCAGCAGCCTGCGATGGTAGTAGAGCATGATGGCACCGCCCAGGAGGAGCAGCAGCACGGTGAAGCCCAGCACGGTCAGCCAAAATTTTCTCTTGTTGAGTTCGTCGGTCTGGTCCTGTTGCTTGAAGACATACTCCAGTTCCAGGAAATCGGCACGGGTATAGCGTTGCATCAAAGTGTCACCGATCACGCGGCCTTGTTTGTAGCATGTCAGGGCTTTGTCCGGAAGTCTTAAGGAGTCATAGGCGGCAGCCTGTCCCCATTTCAGCATCAGCATGGTGGGAGAGTAGTAGTTGCCTTGTTCTGTGAGTGTCTGTTCTGCGTTGTTGAGGAACTGCAGCACCTCTTGATAGCGTCCTACCTCCAACAGGAAGAGTGCCATCTGTCGGCCCTGGTCGGGGTGGTCTATGTAAGAAGTTTTCTTCCATTCCTGAAATGTGGAGTCCGCCTGTACCTTCTGCCCCATTTTTTGGTAGATGTAGGCACGGTTGGCAAGGCTGTTTCCAGTCTGGTAGTCGGCATCGTCTCCCGCATAGTCCTTTCTTCTTGCCAGTTGCTCTGCCTTCAGCGAATAGTTGAGGGCCTGCTTGTAATGTCTCTGCGCACTTTGGAAGCGGGAAAGGAGGTTGTAGAAATTGACGAGAGCCTTGTCCCGCTCCGGTGATTTCTTTTGTTTTTCCATCATGTTCACCGCCTTTTCGCAGTGGGCCACGCCCCGCTTTGACTCCTTATTATAGGAAAGGAGCATCCGCCCCAGGTCGAAGTAAGCTTCCGCCTCATATTGGCTATTGCCCTGCTGGCGGGCTTTTGTCATCAGAGAGTTGAGTAGTCCCTTTGCCTGTTCCAGCTCGCCGGTTGCGATGCAGCAGTCCACCATATTATGGAACAAACGGAGTGCTTTTGGGCTATTTTCCTCGATTTCACCGGTGTGTAGCGCACGTTCATAGAAGACCAGTGCCCTGTGATACATGGCGAAAGACATATAGACATTTCCCTTGGCTTCGTTTGTATGGGGAGTGTTATCTGAGTGTTTGTGTGATGCGAAGACAAACAGGCAGGTTAGTATAAATAGCAAAATAATGATAAATCTTTTCATTTCAACTTGTTGAATAACCACGCAAAAGTAATAAATTCTGAATAAACTTCAAATCATGTTCATTCTTATTCCATAGGGGGGGTAATTTCTTGATTTATGTCAAGAAATGACAAAATAAAAACTCCAATTTGACATTTTGTGAAAAAAATTCAAGATGTTAGCCTGTGTTATATGTGTAAAAATATGTAATATTGCAGTCTAATTATATATAATTCGCGAGCGTATGAAGAAAATGATGACAAACACCCGACAGAATCTGCTGCACTCTCTCTTCGGAAAGAGGGTAGGAGAGCTGGTGCTTCTTTTGTCGTTTCTTCTGGCGCTGACATGGCCGTTGAACGCAAAGGCCGAGATTCCTGTTTTGTGTGATTCTTCCTATTATTCGAAATACCCTTATATCCGATTCGTTGAAATCGGCGATTCTATCGCGGTGACCGACGAGGAGTTCCTCGATGAGGCAGCGAAAGTAATCTTCAAGGTCAACAAGTATGATTTGCCAACGAACGACACGCTGCTCCTCCGTTGGCGCGATGAGCTGATCCCGCGACTGAATAGCGACCAGATGCAGCTCTACCGAGTGCTGTTGCGTGGTGCTGCTTCGCCTGAAGGTCCATACAACAACAACCGCCGACTGGGTGTTAACCGTGCGAAGGCGCTCTACGACTTCTTCAACAAGTATATGGAGACGCCTGTCAGCGAGGAGCAGTTGGTTCAGCAAATCGAGATTGAGGACTATCGCTTGCTCTGTGTTCTGATGAAGCGGGCTGCCGATCCCGACTATCGTCTTGTACAGGCTCTCTATGATGACTATCACCGCAAGCAAGCCTATGGTAAACTGAAAGAGCGACTGAAGAGCGTACATGGAGGCCGCCTCTGGAAACGTCTGCTTCGCGACTATTTCCCGCAGTTGCGTGCGGCTCGCATGTTGCTCTACTTCAGAAAAGCACCTGTCATTGAGCCTGCAGCAGTCGAAGTGCCTACCTTTACGAAGCCCGGCATGCCGGTGCCTGTCTCGCTGTCGCCCGAAGTGTTACCGGCACAGTCATGGCGCATACCGCGTCGTGAGATGCTGTCGGTGAAGACCAACCTACTCTTCTACGGAGTATATATGCCGGGTTACGACCGCTGGTGCCCCATTCCCAATGTGGCAGTGGAGTATTACCCGAAGAACGGGCATTTCACGTTTGGAGCATCGTTAGACTGTCCCTGGTGGATTGACTACGGCCGTTCTAAGTTCTTCGAGATTCGTAACTATCAGTTGGAGACGAGGTTCTATTTGAAGGCTAAGGGGTCTAAGGCAAATGGAGTCTATGGGCCTGACAGGAACTATAAGGCACCCGCCTTCCGCGGACTCTACCTGCAGGCTTATGCTCATGGCGCTCTCTACGAGATAGGCTTCAACAAAAATAAGGGCTGGCGTGGACAAGGCTATGGTGCTGGCGTGGGAGCCGGCTTTGTGATGCCTGTCAGCCGCAATGGGCACTGGCGTCTGGATCTGGGCATGCAAGTGGGATGGTTCTCAACGCAGTATGATCCCTTCCAGTACGAGAACCTCATCAACCTTGACTATCATGATGGCTTGTACTACTACAGATGGACAGGTCGCGCCAGAGACTTCAAGAAGTTGCAGTATCGTTTCAGCTGGGTGGGTCCCACACGAGTGGGTGTTACGCTGAGCTATGACCTGCTCTACAGAAGGGTGCAGAAGAAGGGTGTGAGCTTTAGGGCCTCTGAGGCCTATGAGCCTGTTAGGGTTAATGAGGCTAATGGGGCTAATAAGCCCAATGAGGCCAATGAGCCAGAAAGGAGGGACGCCCAATGAGAAAGCTGCTGTTGTTACTGGCTATGATGGCACTGCTGGGCGGATGTATGCGTGAGCCCATCCTGCACCTCTATGACGAAGAAGAAATAGAAATGGATCTGCCCGTCATCGATCTCGACCTTGAGGTCTATTGGGACTATGAGATAGCCTTTGGCGTCATATATGACTGGAGAGCAGAATGGTTCTACGGATGGGATGACAACGACAGCCGCATCTTCGGAGAACTGGGCTACACGGAGCCCACAGCATTCAACCTGCGCCGCTATTATACCGCTCAGGTTCCCTATGCGCCACATACCGGTGTCATAGCATCGTATATCGAGGGCACCCACTTCCAGGGGCAGTACGACTGGGGATTCTGGGATATGCTGGTATGGAACAACATACAGACAATCGACGGTGTGCAGAGCCTGATTTTCGACGAGGCCACCTCGCTCGACTCCGTGACGGCCTATACCAACCCATCCATGACCCCAAGCCGCTACCAGGCTCCGCGATATACCCGATCGTTCTACGCCCCCGAGCCGCTCTTCTCTGCCTACGAGCAGGCCATCGAAATCAGCAGCGACCTGAAGGGATTCGTCTTCAACGAGGAGCGTAACGCATGGGTCCGCACCCTGAAGATGGTGCTGAAACCCATCACCTATATCTATCTGACGCAGGTGATTATACATCATAATAAAGGCCGCATCACCAGTGTTGACGGAACAGCCAACCTGTCGGGCATGGCCCGTACCACCAACCTGAATACGGGATGTGCCGGCAACGATGCCATCACCGTGTATTACAATGTCAACCTGAAGAATAACTGTGACAAGAACGGCGAGACGGTGGATATCATCGGCGGACGACTGATGACCTTCGGCATTCCTGGCAACGAGGCGAATGCGCTGAGCCGCGCCAGCGATGTGCACGACAATAACAACCACTATATGGATGTCACCATGCAGTTCAACAACGGTATGGACTCCACCTTCGTCTTCAACGTCACCGATCAGGTGCGCAAACGATATAAGGGCGGCGTCATCACCGTGGAGCTCGATATGGACACGATACCGATACCCCAACGCCCCGGCGGCTCCGGCTTTGATGCCGTGGTCAAGGACTTCGAGGACGGTGGTACTCACGAATTTGAGATGTAACCCATAAGCCCAATGGGGCTAATGAGGCCAATAAGACCCATAAACCCTCTTGCCTCTTGCTTATGCAAGTAGTGAATACAAAACAGAAAAAACAAACATTTTAAACATTTTTTATTTATTAATTTTTTAAACTTTTCAATTATGAAAACAAAGTATT
>CAMNOK010000079.1 GCA_946546825.1 uncultured bacterium | reverse complement strand
GAATGAGGAAATGAGGAAAAAATCAAAAAAAAAATTACTGAGTGCGCGCACGCGCGCGCGAGGGAACTTTCTTTTTAGTAACAAGTTATTTTTTAACGGTTACTTAATTTCCGAAAGTTGAATCAGAAAATGAAAAAAACTTGCTTCGTTTTCTGTAAGATTATTTAATTTTGCAGTTATAATAAGCCAAATCGACTTTCAGTAGTTATTTAGTTCCCGAAAAAAAGAATAGTAATATGAACAAATTGAAACAAATGAAGTTATTCTTGATGACCGTACTCGTTGCTCTGTTTGTCATGCTGACGAGTTGCAGCACAGATGACGGTTCGGGCATAATTGTGGCTCCAGGAATTGAGGGCGAAGGCGTATTGGAAAATGCCGTTTGCTATCAAGGCTCGTGGATTGTGGATGACATGGTCGTCGATCGAGCCTATGTTTGGGACTGTGACACGGCCCTACGCATGGGACACATGCCCTTGATTCAGTTCATCCGTCCGCTTGTGCCTGAGGGTGAGCAGCGCGCCGAACTGGCCAGCACCATTTGGCATGTTGATTATACGGTTCCTGTAGAACGGACCGGCAACTCTGATGACACCTACTATTATCGTATTCCGCAGAAGAAATTCCGTCTCTTTGCCGAATATGGAGGTGAGGAACACGAGATTATCGTTGTGACCTCGGCCACGAATTCTACCATGAATAAACTGCGCAACGGCAATTCGCTGACGGCACTGCTACGCCTCTCGGAAATATGGATAGATGGTGTGTTACAACAGGTGTGGAACCCGGAACTGACATTGACCTTCACCTCCATGGAACGAGTGAGCAACTGATCTGAGAGGAGCCAGTGGAAGATTGAAGGCTGGAAGGCAATCAGAAATTTTTGTGAGATGTCGCCAAGCCTTCGCTGCCGTTTGGACTGATGTGGTACTTCTAAACATGGAATACCCTTTCGACATTCTCTGTAGTCTGGCGGGCCACTTCCTCTGGACTGACCTGATAGGCTTCGGATAGCTTCTCCATGACCTGTACGACAAAGGCGCTCTCGTTGCGCTGACCGCGATGAGGAACAGGTGCCATGTAGGGACTGTCGGTCTCCAGAACGATGCGGCTGAGTGGCACGTTGGCCGGAAGAACTTCGGGAAGCGGACTTTTCTTGAAGGTGAGAACTCCACCTATGCCCAACACAAACTTGTCGAAGGCGAGCAGTTCTTCTGCTTCATGGCTGTTGCCCGTGAAGCAATGGAACACGCCGCCCGGAAGTTCTTTCTCGTAGCGACGCAACAGTTTCACCATTTCGTTTTGTGCCTTCCGGCAATGTATCATCAGGGGAAGACGGGTTTCGATGCTCCAGTTTACCTGTTCCTCGAAAGCTTCCAGTTGCTCTGTCTCAAACTCCCGACTCCAATAATAGTCGAGTCCCACTTCGCCGATGGCAATGATGCTGGGGAAATCGTCAGAGGGAGCCTGCTCCAGAAAGTGATGTATCTCTCTCAGTTGTTCGCGCCAGTCGGCATGAACCTCTTCGGGATGGAGTCCCACCATCGGGTATGCATAGCCAGGATGCTGACGGCAAACAGCCATCACCGTATCAACAGATTTCAAGTCGATGGCAGGAAGGAATATTTTCCCGATGCCGGCTTTACGGGCACGGGCGATGACGTCGGACAAATCGTCCTTGAACTCCTCGCCGTCCAGATGTGCATGGGTGTCAATGAGAGTCATAGCTTGAAGATGATGGGTATGGTAAACATGGTGCGGCAGGGCTTGCCGTCCTGGGTGCCCGGCTTCCATTTTGGCATGGTACGGATGACGCGCATAGCTTCCTCGTCGAGTAAGGGTGAGGCAGAGCGTGCCACCTTGGCATCGGCAATAGTGCCGTCTTTGTTGACAATGAAGGAGACGATGACACGTCCCTGCACCTTCTGCTCACGGGCAGGTTCCGGGTAGTGGAGATTGTGTGACAGCCAGGTGACAAAGCGACTCATGCCGCCAGGAAACTCTGGCAGCTGCTCCACCATGTCTGTGGGGAGCGGAGCCTCATTTTCATCAACAGCCTGTGGGGTGGGAGGAAGTGGTGTCGGCGGCAGCTGCTCTTTGTCAATCACCTCTGGTGTCTCCTCTGGTTGTTCTTCTTGTTTGGTCTCTTCCACGAGGTTTATATTGGCTGTCAGATAGTCGGTCTGTTGAGCTTCCTGTTCTTCAGGCAGCAGCAGGTCGGGCTGTTCAAAGTCGGGAAGAAACTCCATCTCTTCGGCAATCTCGTCCAACAGCGACTCGTCGATGTCGAAGCCACCAGACATAGTGGGAATTTGCAGCGCACCTAAAAATAAGATGAGTGCGATGCATGCCCCTATGAGCCAGCGTAGTCCTCTGCGCCGTTCCAGGTCTGCCTGACGGGATTTCTTTTCTTCCATTTGTTTTCTGCTGCAAAAGTACTAAAATTCTGAGAGAGAACCCCGAAAGTTAGTAAAAACTTTCGGGGTTCACGTCAGATAGCGGGCACAGCCCTTTATGCGAATGTAGAATAATCTTTGTTATTCTTCGTCCCACACAGAATGATAGGTGCGTGCATTGAACACGTCGGTTTCTTCTTCAGAAATCGTGATTACCTGATTGTCAACACCGTCAGTGCTGAATCTGCTCGTTGACAGCAACGCCTGTGTCTCTACTTCTGCATGATGGGTGACGGGTTTTATATAATTCTTTTTCATGACGTACTGTATTTGAATAGTTATTATTTTACAACCTGTTTCTTACCATTGATGATGTAGATGCCACGCTGCTTGACGTTGCTGACTTTCTGGCCCTGCAGATTGTAGGTACCCTCAACGGCAGACTCCTCAACAGTGAGTGTCTGGATGCCGGTGGTGCTGTCCTCTCCAATGAAGAAGGCGCGTGCGCCAGCGGGCACTCCAGTGAAGTAGCCGCGGAAGCCCTTCATCGTCACCGTAGCACTGGCCTTGGCAATCTTACCGGCTGTGGTGAGACCATAGCATCCGGCCAGGCTGCCAGCCTCCATGGGAGCGTATGAGCCTTGGAAGCATACAGAACTGAAGTCCTTGCTGCCAGCTTCAACGGCTGTCAGGGGGATGGTCTTTTCTGTGAAGGTCTTAGACTCTATGAGCTCCGGCACATAAACGATGTAAGGTTTGCCGGCCTCGAGTTCTGTCACCTTGCTGAACTCTAAGGAGTTGGTCAGTGAGTTGTAGCCGGTGAAGTCATAGACGATAGCGTCAGAATGAATCTCTGTTGCATTGACGTCAAACGGCAGGCAAAGCGTGTTGAAGCCTTCTGCGAAGACGCGGTTCAGTGTGATATCGAAGGTACCGGCGCTGACAGCTTCGGGAGCTTCCTCCTCGTTGAAGCTGTAGTTGACCTTCATGTCGTTCACTGCCGTGGCGAAGGCCTCTGTGCCATCGCTGAAGTAGATTTTCACCTGTGCAGTCTTGTTCTCAGGAATAGCGTAGGTGAACGAGAAGGTTTGTGTGCCGTTCAGTGTGATGTCCTGAGCCTCGGTGGGTTCGCCTTCCTCTTCATCATCGATGAACAGTTTAGCATAGACGCCCTGTTCGTCGGCAATCAGACTCGTCACTGTAGCAGAGATGACTGCCTCGCTGCCCTTTTCGGTTGTTGCGGGGAACGAAGTGGCGGTTACATAGAGGTCGCGGGTGTTGTTCTTCTTCTCCCAACCTAAGAAGTTGTCAACCTTGATGCGGCTACCGCGAATCTTCAAGTAGTAGGAACCAGCCTCCAAGCCGTTGATGGTGATGGTCTGGTAGGAGGTGGTCAACGTCACGTCGCTCAGGTCAACCTCTGTCCAGTTCAGACGGTCGGTAGAATAGGAAACCGTCATCTTGGGTTGGCTGTAGTTGCTGTTGCGGGCAGCCTGGAAGGTCAGGGCGTCATCGGTGCCGGTGACAACGAGTTGCTCGGTAATCAGGTCGGAAACAGTGTTCGATTCCTGAGTAGCCTCCTGACTGCTCACAGACCAGGCACTTCCCATATACCATCCTGCGGGATGTCCGTTTGCGAACTGCTCATCAAGGGCATTGGGGTTGAGCACGGTAGCGGTGTAGTTGATCACGAAGTTGCCCAGAGAGGTCTCTACCGTCACTGCACCCTCCTTGGCTCCGTAGGGAGCTTCGGCAGACATGGTGATAGTGAGCGTTGCCGTTTCGCCGGCAGCAAGCTCGGTAGCGTCAACCACGGCAGTGGCAGCACCGCTTACAGCAACAGGCGAAGTGATGGTGAGCGTGCCGTTACCGGCATTCTTGATGGTATAGGTGGCAGTGGCCTGGGCCGAAATGGCACCGAACTCTTCTGTGCTGCCATTGGCAACAGCGTTGCCACTCTTCTTCACGGTAATCATTGGAGCTGTGGCATTGGGTGTGCCGCCATAGATGTTGTCAAGCTGGATGTAGTAGCGACCACGGAACTCCACGACAGCGGTCACTGCCTCTGCGTTCTCAAGGTCAAGGGTCAGCGTGGTGAACGATGAGCTGTTCATTTGGCTGCTGTAATCTACATATTCGCTCCAGCTGATACCTCCGTTCAGACTGTAGCGCACCTTCAGCGAACCGGAGTAGGGGTTCTTGGCATCGAAGCTAATCTTCTCGCCGGCAGCCACGGTCAAGGGCATGGTAACCATGCTTGTTTCGGTGCTCGACGTGGTGTGGGCATACTGATACTGCGAATAAACCGACCACGAACCTGTCTCTACGAAGGTGGCAGGAATGGTGCCATCGGCAAAGTCGATGTACTGCTTCGAAGCGTCGCGCGTCTTTCCGCTCAGGTTAACGGTCTTGTCGGCAAGTCCGTCGGCACTGATGGTGAGCACGTCAGAGAGAGTAGCCAGTCCGTTGGCAGCATCGAAGAGCTG
>CAMNOK010000078.1 GCA_946546825.1 uncultured bacterium | reverse complement strand
CAAGCGTATGAAGAACTGGTAATTGTGCGACTGAATAGATTAAAAACGGAACAAGTGGGCAAAAATGGAACTAAAAGGATGGAATAAGTGTTTTCATTTTTGTAGTGTAACAATTTTGTTTTTATTACGATGTTGCAAATATACGAAAAAGGATAGTAGGGACAAGACAAACATGTTTTTTTTGAAAAAGTTTTGTGGGTTGTCTGAAAAAGCGTATCTTTGTAGAAACAAATGAAGACCCTCCGCAGTAAAGCTGGGGAGAGGTCGCAAACTTTCATGGAATGAAGAAACAGAATCTGAAGTCCTGGCTGCTGTCCTTTGCCATGCTGGGACTTACATCTGCTGCGGCAGTGGCACAGACGGGTTTTGACAACCTGCCAGACCCGATTGAGGATGTCAACAAGGTTGTTGACAATACCCCGGACTCCATTGCAAAGGCCTTGATGAGTCGGCCTGCACCGGGCACCACCCGAGTGGAAGGACATCCCGTCTTGTTCCTCATTGGCAATTCCACGATGCGCAACGGAACCCGTGGCGATGGTGCCAATGGCCAGTGGGGCTGGGGCTTTTATGCCAACCAGTATTTCGACGGAAGGAAGATAAGCGTGGAGAACCAGGCATTGGGCGGCATGTCCACCCGCACGTTCTACAACCAGTTGTGGCCAGCCGTCCGTGAGGCCCTGAAGCCTGGCGACTGGGTCATAGTCTCCATAGGTCACAACGACAATGGCCCCTTCTTTGAGGGTCGAGCCCGTGCCGTCATTCCCGGCGTCAGAGACACCATGGTGGTGGGAACCATCAAGGAAACCGGTCGCCCAGATACCGTTTATAGCTATGGCGGCTACATGCGGAGATATGTGGCGGAGATTCGTGCCAAGGGCGCTCACCCCATCCTGATGTCGCTCACACCGCGTGATGCTTATGACGAAAAGACCGGCAAGATTGTTCGCAAGCCTCATGGTCAGTGGCTGGAGCAGGTGGCACAGGAACTCGATGTACCCTATGTCGATCTGAACGAGCTCTCTGGAAGAAAGCTCGACAGTTATAGCCGGTGGAAGGAGCAGTATCATTTCTTCGGCGACCATATCCACACCTCTAAGTTTGGAGCAGAGATGAATGCCCGTTCTGCGGCCGAGGGACTCATGGCCTGCCAACATCCGAGCCTGAAGGAGCTGAAGGGTATGATGCTCCATGTGGAGCCTGTCACCTGCGACTTCCGACGTGAAGAGGGAAAGCCCGTGGTGTTTTTTACAGGCGACTCTACGGTGAAGAATGCTGACAATGACGATAACGGCATGTGGGGCTG
This sequence comes from uncultured bacterium, assembly GCA_946546825.1. Classification (GTDB taxonomy): domain Bacteria; phylum Bacteroidota; class Bacteroidia; order Bacteroidales; family Bacteroidaceae; genus Prevotella. Next base: position 3,621 of record CAMNOK010000078.1, on the reverse strand, counting down.
GGCTTCGCAGGCCGCCACGGTGTTCGATGAGTCGAAGATAACGCTTGTCAACGCGGCCCGGGCGGGACGCAGTACGCGCTCCTTCATCCGAGAGGGACTATGGGATAAGGTCTATAACTCGTTGCGTCCCGGCGACTTTGTGACCATCGAGTTTGGCCATAACGACATCTGCCCCATTGCCGACCAAAAGGAGCGGGGTGTCATTCCAGGCACGCGCGACACCTGCCATGTCTATAAAATGGAAAAAGACGGTCGCTACGAGGTGGTTTATAGCTTTGGCTGGTATCTGAAAAAGATGATTGACGACGTGCGCGAAAAAGGTGCCACCCCCATCCTTGTGTCGTTGACACCTCGCAACGAGTGGCCTGGCGGAAAGATTGAACGCCGCGACGACACTTACGGAAAGTGGTATCGTGAAGTGGTGGAAGAGACTGGTGTGGAGTTTGTCGATCTGCACAATCTCGCTGCCGACCATCTTGACAAACTCTTCGCCGTGAAGAAAATGCCAAAAGACAAGGAGAAGGCGAAAGCTAAGGTAGAGAAAATCAAGAAGAAGGCCGGCATCTACTTTAAGAAAGACCACACCCACGCCTCCAAGCTCGGAGCACTGTTGAATGCTCGTAGCTTTGCCGAGGGACTGAAGGCCAATGGCTCTGCATTAGCAGTGTATTTGATGAAGTGAGGAAAGAAACGGAAAGGAAGGGGATGGAAGCTTCCCTCTAACTCTTGGATAGATATGATAGACCGAGCGACAGTAGAGAAAATCAAGGACGCGGCAAACATTGTCGATGTCGTGGGAGAGTTTGTCACCCTTCGCAAGGCAGGAGCAAACTATAAGGGTCTGTGCCCATTCCACAACGAGAAGACTCCGTCGTTCATGGTGTCGCCGGCACGAGGAACCTGTCACTGCTTCGGTTGCGGCAAGGGTGGCAATGCCGTGAGCTTTATAATGGAGCACGAGCAGATGACCTACCCGGAAGCCCTGAGGTGGCTGGCCAACAAATACCATATAGAGATTCAGGAGCGCGAACTCACCGACGAGGAGAAGCGCGAACAGAGTGAGCGCGAGTCGATGTTCATCGTCAATGAGTGGGCGGCCCGGTATTTCCAGGATCTGCTCCACAACCATGCTGACGGCCTGGCCATCGGTATGCAGTATTTCCGCAGCCGTGGCATCCGCGATGACATCATCCAGAAGTTTCAGCTGGGCTTCGACCTCAACGACCGCCATGCCTTGGCGCATACGGCCCTGCAGAAAGGCTATCAGGAAGAGTTCATCACGAAGGTGGGCATCTGTTACAAGAACGACAGAGGTGAACTCATAGACCGCTATGCCGGTCGTGTCATCTTTCCCTGGATAGGTGTCAGCGGCAAGGTGGTGGGCTTTGGGGGGCGCAAGCTCGATGCCGCCACCAAGGGCGTGCAACAGAAATATGTCAACTCTCCAGACTCCGAGATTTACCACAAAGATCGTGAGCTCTATGGCCTCTACCAAGCTAAGAAGGCCATCGCCAAGGAAGACCGTGTCTATATGGTGGAAGGCTACACCGACGTTATCGCCATGCACCAGTGTGGCATAGAGAACGTGGTGGCCAACTCTGGAACAGCACTGTCGGTACACCAGATTCACATCCTGCACCGCTTTACCTCCAACATCACCCTGCTCTACGATGGCGACGCTGCCGGAATCCATGCCGCCCTGCGCGGTACCGACATGTTGCTCTCTGAAGGCATGAACCTGAAGGTGCTGCTCTTGCCCGACGGTGATGACCCCGACTCTTTTGCCCGTAAGCATACCGCCGCCGACTTCAGAAAATATATAGAGGAAAACCAGACCGACTTCATACAGTTTAAGACCAACCTCCTGCTTAAGAACGAGCGCGACCCGCTGAAACGCTCCGAGGCTATCAACTCTGTTGTGGAGAGTATCTCCATGGTGCAAAACCAAATTTTGCGCGATACCTATCTGCACGACTGCTCTCAGCGTATGGGCATTGCCGAGCAGACGCTCATCAACCAGATGAACCGCATGATACGTTCCCGACGCGAAGGAACTGCTGCCGGACAGACTGCGACGATGGAACCAGCGGTACAGCCAGTGGTCCGAACCTTCCAGAGCGGCAACGAGGATAGCGCCTCCAAGGTGGAGCAGATGTTGCTCCAGCTCATCGTGCGTCATGGAGAAACGGTGGTCTTCGAAAATGTGGAAGGCGATGACGGCAAGACCTACAACCTTACCATTGCACAGTATGTTGACTACGACCTCAGCGCCGACGGCTTGTCGTTCCACAACGACCTGTATAACCGCATGCTGAGAGAGGCCGTGGACCATGCGACCGATGAAGGCTTTCAGGCAGAGAACTACTTTATCAACCACGACGACATCGATATCAGCAGACTGGCCATCGACATGAGTACCGACAAGTTCCACCTCTCGGAGAGTCAGCAAGTGCACGACGACGCAGAGTCGCTGCGCAACCGCATGCTCCACCTACTCCTGGAGTTCCGCATGGACTATATCGTTCAGCGACTCAAAGAGTTGCAGCGAGAGATTGCTGAAATGGCGGGAAACACCGAGAAGATGAAGATTCTCATGGCCGAGTATATGGATAAGTCGCAACTTCGCAATACGTTGGCCAAGAAGTTGGGAAAGAATATCCTTCTATAATCTTTATCTTTGTTCTTCAATCTTCCATTAAACAAAAGAGACATGTATTATATCGAAAAAACATTTGAAATATCAGCAAGCCACCGGTTGACACTCAACTACGAGAGCAAGTGCACACAGCTGCACGGCCACAACTGGTTGATAACCGTCTATTGCAAGTCAAGCGAACTGAACGAAAATGGCATGGTGGCCGACTTTACCGAGGTGAAAAAGAAGGTCAAGGGAATACTTGACCATGCCAATCTCAACGAGCTCCTTCCCTTCAACCCCACGGCCGAGAATATAGCCCGTTGGGTGACTGAGCAGATTCCCTCTTGCTACAAGGCACGGGTGCAGGAAAGTGAAGGAAACAGTGCCATCTATGTCATCGACGAATGAAAAATAAGAGATACAGGGTCAACGAGATATTCTACTCCTTGCAGGGAGAGGGATACAACACAGGGCGTGCTGCCGTCTTCGTGAGGCTCAGTGGATGCAACCTGCGTTGCCCATTCTGCGATACCGACTTCTCTTCCTACCGGGAGCTGACAGCACAGGACATCCGTACAGAAGTCTTGCGCCTGGCCCCCAGTGCCCCCTTGGTAATCCTGACCGGTGGCGAACCTACTCTGCAGGCCGACGAGGCTCTCGTCAATGAACTGCAGCAAGCAGGCTACCAGGTTGCCATGGAGAGCAACGGTACTCACGAAGCACCGAAGAACCTCAACTGGCTGACGGTGTCGCCGAAATGCAAGCCGGCGGTCAGCCGGTGCAACGAGCTGAAATGCCTCTTCGACGAGACAGGCAGGGTGGAAGACTATGGTGTGGAAGCCGATCACTACTACCTGCAGCCCTGCGATGTGGGCGACGCTGAGCGCAACCGCGCCATAGTGGAGCGGTGTGTGGAATATATCAAGCAGCATCCGCGCTGGCAATTGTCCCTCCAGATGCATAAACTCATCTGTATTCCCTGA
>CAMNOK010000077.1 GCA_946546825.1 uncultured bacterium | reverse complement strand
AAGGAGTCAAAAAGATGAGAGGGCAATAGGTCAAAATAATATTCATCAATCGTACCAAGTTCTTCTTTAATCATCACTCATCATCACTTAGATGCGGGTGCAAAGAATGACGACACGGCGTCCGTCGTTCAGGGTAGTTCCAAAAACATAGGTTGTTCCACCATCGCGAAGTTTGAGTCTTCTTCGAAGTTCTTCGGCTTTCAGCGGGAAGTTTCTCACGGCGACATTCGCCTGTGTGACCCCCTTCAGAGCATGAGATATCTCTTTGTGGTTGAGCGTAGATACCTGACGAATCAGAAACCGGCGACCAGGAAAGCTATCAACAGGTACTGAAGAAACAAAAAGGTGGCTATTGGGAGCCAGTGCCTTCAGCTGATAGGCTTGGGCAAGGGCTGTAAAACAACCAGCCTTCATGACGGAGGCGTTAGGCTCGTAGAGATATGCAGAAGGAGACACATTGAGTGTGAAGGGTAGCGTGTTGAGAGAGAAAGGAGGAGCATAGAGGGAGGTTGTAAAACGCTGGTTGTCGTTAACGCAGCAAAGGAGAGGTTCGCTTGCATATCGCGGCTGTCGGCTTAGCACCAGCAGCAGCTCTTTACACTCGTTGGCAACAGAGACTATGTGAACTTCGCGCACCACCTGCAGCGCATTCTGTCCGCAATGATTCAGGTCATCTACGACCTTGTGCCAGTCGAGCATGGGCGAAAGTTTGATGACCAGCACTCGACACTTGTCCAAAAGAGTGTCGAGAAGCTGAAGCACATCAGGCGTACAGTCGCTGATAGCGTAGGTTCGAGCCCCATGACTGTCGCGCCGGGCAGGGTCCAGGAAGATGACCTCAGCCCTGTCGAGCTGTTGGAGGAACTCCTCACAGTCCGCATGAACGACCGTGGCCTGACTCAGTCCCAATACTTGGAAGTTATGATAAGCCAGACGGCACAGATGCTCCTGCTGTTCCACATAGATACAAGGTTGTGCCAGCCGGCGAGCCATGAAGAAGAAATCTACGCCCAAGCCGCCCGTCAAATCCACCAAAAAAGGTTGCCCACCCTGCACTTCCGACGTGCCATCCTGTTCAAGACTTTCCACAAGAAGCGCTTTGTAGAGGGCCGTCTGTTCGCTGGAACACTGTTCCATGGAGAGGTGGGGTGGAAACACTACATCCTTGCAGGAAGCCCATGTCGGTAGTTTCTGGCGTGCCGTCTGGCGACCCTGAATTTGTTGAAGAGCCATGGTGACATCGACTTCAGGATTCTTGGTACCCGACAAGGCGAGATGCCGCACGTCATCATTGGCATGCTGGCGAACGAAAGTCCAGGTAGCCTCGTTGAGGATGGGTCCGTCTGGCGGACAAAAGGGCGTGTTCATTGTCTTGATGGTAAAGAAGTTAACTTGAGGGTTACCGGTTTCAGTCCTTCTCCCGTGACAGAAAGGCTGACGTCGCCAGCTATGTCAGCCATGCGGAGCACGGCCAGTGCCCTCCCTCGCCACACGCGGTGACTATGGTCATTATAGCGATCGGTATCCTTTATATTAGCATTGCCAACAGCCAGAAGAGAGGCTGGTCCGGAGACGGTGAACTGCAGCAGGTTGTCGGCATTGGGACATAGTGTTCCGTTGCCGTCAAGCAATTCCACCGTTACGAAGCACAAGTCCTGTCCGTCGGCCCTGAGTTCGACCCGGTCGGCCGTGAGACGTACTTGTTGAGGTGCCGAAGCCGTTTGCAGCGTTACAGCCGTTGACAAGCCAGCCTCAGCGCGCAAAGTACCCGGGGTATATGGCAGGGTGAAGAGAGCCTTGAACTGCTCCTGGCGGGTAGTAGGTTTTTCGCCGATGAAACGGTCGTTTAAGTAAAGGCGCACACTCGGGAAACGACTATAGACTTCCACCTGGATTTCCTTTCCCTCCCATCCGGGCCACGTCCAGCTATCCCATGTAGGATGGACGCCCCACAGCCCAGCCTTGATATGCTGTCCGAAATAGCCGTCGGGCTCGCGCACGGCAAGGTAGAGGCCTGCCTGTTCGTTCCACAACAGCTGACGATAGTGGCTGATAGGTTTACGCCACCCGGTGAGGTCAATGTCGCCACAGTATGCGCCATGGGCTGGCCACATAGGGCGCTGATAGTGCTCACCCTCCGGCTCACCCTCATACCAGTAGCGACCGATGCCCGACTCTCCGATATAGTCGATGGCCGTCCATACAAAGTCACCAATGACATAAGGATTGTCATGCACCGTCGCCCAATTTTGGAAGGCGTCTCGCGGATAGCTCTCCGTCTGCATCATCACGCGTTCTGCCACCCGTTGATGGTCTGTTGCATGCTTATGAATCATGTAGTTATAACCCACAATATCATGTTCCGCAGCCAGGGGGTCGTAGATTTCCCAGTCGCTGTCCCAGGCAGCCAAAGCAGAGGTGACAGGGCGTGTCAGATCCCACCGGTGTATCTCCGAAACCAGGTTATGCGCAATCTTCACTGCTTCAGGACTTTTTCGCTCGATGATTTCGTTGCCAATGCTCCAACAGAAAATGCTGGGATGGTTGCGGTCACGACACACCATAGCCTCGATGTCCCGGGCATACCACTCATCAAAAAACTCATGATAGTCGTGTTTGTTTTTCTCTGCACGCCAACCGTCGAAAGCCTCATCAATGACCATGAGGCCGACGCGGTCGCAAGCATCAAGAAAAGCGGGAGAAGGCGGATTGTGAGAGGTGCGGACGGCATTGAAGCCAGCCTGTTTCATCAACTCGGCCTTCCGTTCCTCGGCACGGTCGAAGGCTGCTGCGCCAAGAATACCATTGTCATGATGGAGACATCCTCCACAAAGCTTCAGAGGCTGGCCGTTGAGCAAGAGTCCCTGATGGGCATCATAGGCAACCGTACGAAAGCCAAAAGTCACGGTTTCACTGTCGAGAACCTGGCCGTCTGTTGTTGTCAACCGGACTTCAGCCTGATAGAGTTGCGGACTGTCAGGACTCCACGGACGAACTTCGGGAAGCGTCAGGCTGACAGTTTCCTGCAATTCTCCATGGCCTTCCATGACCACCTCCTTCACGACGGTTTTCCCGTCAACGGTGACTTGAAGATGCCGCAAACCACTGTCCTGACATCCATCGTTTCTCAGGGTGGTAGTGATGACAGCGGTATGGAGGTCTGGAGTTGTAACATGGATGCCATTGACGGCTATGCCTTCTATGGGCTTTTCCACCAACCACACATGGCGGTAAATACCAGAGCCCGTAAACCAGCGTGAATTCTTTTGGTGGGAGTTATCCGCACGAACAGCTATCACATTGTCGCCGACGACCAAGTCTTCACCCAGAAATATGTAGAAAGAGGAATAGCCGTAAGGGTGTCCCTGATAAGGGTTTCCATTGACATAGACGGTACTGCGCTCATAGACTCCTTCAAAATACAGATAGTGCAGGTTTTCGCTGAGCTGCCGTTTAGACAGCGTTAAATGCTTGCGATACCAGCCAATGCCCGTAGGCAGATATCCACCATCGTTGCCTGAAGGCTCGTTAGCCGAGGGGGCAGCTTCAATGCTCCAATCGTGAGGCAACGAGAGCTTTCGCCACATGGAATCGTCATAACCAGGAAGTCCTGCACCCTCAGGGTCGCCAAGGGTGAAGCGCCAGTCTCGGTCCAACAACTGCCGGTGGGTTGCTGTTGCAGGAAAAACTAAGAGTTGACAAAGAATTAACAGGAAAAGGAATCTTTTGTTCATGAGTGCTAAAGAAAAAAGTACTGCTATAATGATTTTCACCTAATGAAATTGGCGGGTAGGCAAGTGCTTGAACTTGTCTCCCCGCCAATCCTATTATTTAGAAAAGAGAATTACTTCTGCTCGTGGTTCTCAGTATGAGAACCTTCACCTTCGATGATAACGCAACGGTTCTTGTCGTTCTCTGCAAACGGCTGTACAGTGTCGCCCTTAGCATCGACAGAGATGCGGTCGCGGCTGATGCCATACTCATCAACGAGACGCTGAGCAACCTTGTTGGCGCGTTGTTCAGAAATGCGCTGATTGATGGTCACGCTACCTGTTCCTTTGTCTGCATAGCCGACGACAGAAACGGTGGCATTAGGATTACGCTTCATGAAGCTCTGGACACGCTCCAACTCTGCAGAGGCAGCAGCGTCGCTCTTAGCAATAACATAGAAGATTTCCTCATGCATCTTCTCGGGAACAGTGACAGTTACGAGCTTAGGCTTCTCCTCAACGACAACTGGAGCTGGTGCAACTTCAGCAGAGGCTGTTTCGACAACCTCTTCAACAACGGGAATTGCAACAGGTGCAGGTTTCACATATTTCTTGCCGAAACGAACACTCAGACCGAGCATGGCTGTCCACTGCCAGTCATCATCGTTGTGCATCTTAGAGTTGAAGCGGTCATCAACACTGTTGGCATTCACTTCAAGAGACAGGCCGACAGGTTTGGTGACATTGGTTTCCAATCGTGCACCAGCACGCAAGTTATGGCTCAAACGATTCTTATTCCATGCCAACGGAGTTTGAATGGAGGGATAAGTAGCCAATACGTCTTTCAGCTCATTGTTGTCCCAGGCACGGTTGACACCGAAACCACCCAGCAGAACGAGGTTCAGCAGATGATTGGGTTTGCTGGAAAACAGGTTTGTCACATTAAGCAAGAGATCCAGATCTCCTGTGACATATTTCCATTTATAATCGGCATCGTAACTGCGATAACCGCTCTTGGCCTTACCTCCATTGGCATGCAGGCGCAAACCTACTACCGGGGTAAAATAGTGGCCAATAGAGATAGCCGCCGTGGGTGTTACAAGGTCCTTTTTAACAAAGTTGGTATAAGTCATTTGCCCACCCCCTTGAACCTCAATAAAAGAATAGGACTTCAGTTTTCCACGATTTTCATCCTGTGCCGTTACAGCAAATACTACGAGCAGCGAAAGCACCGTAGTAGTCAGTAGTCTTTTGTATTTCATGTTTGTTGATTTAATTAAGTTTATATTTAGTATGCAAAGAAACAAAAAAAAGTTAAAGGATAAAAAAGATGAAATATAAAAAAAGTTAAAACAC
>CAMNOK010000076.1 GCA_946546825.1 uncultured bacterium | reverse complement strand
TGTCCGAAGGGCCTCCGGACAACTTGTCCCGACGGCCCGGACACTCTGTCCCGACGCCCCGGACACTTTGTCCGGAGGCCCCGTTCAACCTGTCCGGATGACCGGTTCAAAGTGTCCTACTCGTCAATTTCAAGATGATTGTACACGGCAGGGTGTCCCTTCGGCACCAGTCCTTCAATATATTTGCAAAGAATGCCAATACCTTTGAGGTTCTCCCCACCCTGAGGTATGATGAGGTCTGCATAGCGCTTGGTGGGTTCAATGAACTGTTCGTGCATAGGTTTCAGCACTTTCAGATAGCGTTCTACCACCATCGACACCGTACGTCCGCGGTCAATGGTGTCACGCTGGATATTGCGGATGAGACGTTCGTCAGAGTCGGTATCGACAAAGATCTTCAAGTCCATGATGTCACGCAATTTCTTGTTGATGAGCGTCATGATTCCCTCAATGATGATAACCGGCTTGGGCTCCACATGTACCGTTTCCGGAAGGCGGTTGGAGAGAATATAGGAATAGGTGGGTTGCTCAATGGCATGCCCCTCGCGCAGTTCGTTGATCTGCCTGGTCAGCAGCTTCCAGTCAAAGGCGTCAGGATGGTCGAAGTTAATGGCTTTACGCTCCTCGTCGGTCAATCCCGTCGTATCGTTATAATAGGAGTCCAAAGGCACTACAGCCACATGGTCGGGTGGCAGTGCTTCTACTATTTTGTTCACTACGGTGGTCTTTCCCGACCCTGTTCCTCCGGCAATACCGATGATGGTGATTTTCTTGTTCATATATGGTTGAGCTTATGAATTTCTGGACTGACATATTTCTTGGAACATCGGACGATAGGCTTCAGCTTTCTTTTCGAGCTTCATGGGATAGGCCCTCGAACTGCTGGGCATGCGGTAGAGGCGCAATGGTCTTTCCTCAAAGACAAACTCCGTAAAGCTTCCCACGGCAGGTTGTGATATACTGAAACCTTCACAAAACACGTCTGTGGCTTTCTGCCCTGTAGTAACCACGGCCCTGCACTCTGGAATGCTCCTCAGCAGAGCCGTCAGGTCGGTTGGTTCCACTACCTCTAAGTCTTTGTCTGAAGCCGTATTCTTGAGTCTTCTGACGACATGTGCCGTGTCATACATTCCTATCTTCTTCTCCCGCAGAAAGGGGATGATATCTTCAAGCAGGAACGTCTTCCGCTTCTCATCGACGAAATGCAACTTGTCATCAAAGAAGCAAAGCCCGACAATCCGCCACATGTCGTTGATGTAATTGGGATAGAAGAAGTCCATCGACCACCTTTTGCGAGCCGGTGGAAAACTTCCTAACATCAACAATCGACACCCTTCGGGCAGGAAGGGTGACCAGGGATGCACTTCCGTGTTATTGCTGTTTGACGACATAGACGACAACGGGCAGGTGGTCAGAATAGCCGTCGAGCCACACACCGCCAGCATGTGTTCGCTTCGGATTCTGCTTATACTTACCTTCCGTCTGGAAGAGATAGTCACGTTTGAAGATCTGGTTCTTCCAGAATTTCATCGTGCTGTAATCTCTCTTTCCGTTTTGGTTGAGCAAGTTATGCGACATCAGAATTTGGTCGAACAGGTTCCAGGCGCCATTGTAGCGCAGCGTTCCCGTACCCTGCTTGGCCAGGATATTATACCAGGGGTTATACATGTCACCCTCAGCGACATCGTCTATCTCTGCTTTTCCCCGCAGCCCTTCTGTCATGCTCTTGTCGGTGGGGTCATCATTCATATCACCCATCACGAAGACCTTGCAATTGGGGTCGTCCTTCAGCAACGAATCCACCACCACCTTGATCTGCCGGGCGCCAAGCTCACGGTAGTAAGGGCCGGCAAAACGACTGGGCAGGTGATTGACGATAATGGCCGCGTGCTCACCAGCAAGCGTTCCACTCACCGTAAAGAAGCCACGCGTAGCACGTCCGGAGTCTGCAGGAAGCTCATAAACATAAGGTACGAGCTTGATGTCTCTCACTTGGAACAGGTCCGGCCGGTAGAGCAGCGCACAATCTACGCCGCGCTTGTCGGGTCCTTCGATGTGAACGAACTGGAAGTTGCGGGCAGCAAGTTCCGGCTGGGCACAAAGGTCTGTCAGACACTTGGCATTCTCCACCTCACTGACACCAATGGCAGCGCAGCCCACATTGGGCAACACGTCAGTGCCCATCTCTGCCAACACACGCGCCATGTTATGGAGCTTATGACTGTATTTCAGGCCATTCCAATGGTTACTGCCGTCGGGCAGGAACTCATGGTCGTTCTTGCCGGCATCGTGACAAGTATCGAATAAGTTTTCAAGGTTGTAGAAGCCTACTCCATATACAGAGAACTTCTTTTCCTGTGCATTGGCTGTCAAGAAGAAAGACAGCACCAAGGTCAATAGAATAAACGGCTTTTTCATGTGTTCAGAATTTTTCTGCAAATATCGGAATTTAATCTGAATAAATTGCATGTTTTCTGAAAAATCATCAAAAAAAACTTTTATTATCCAATTATATTTTGTTACTTTGCAAACAAATCTAATAATCATCTAAATATCAACTATGCAAAAAAAGCTTCAATTAGCTGTGATAGCCCTTTGTTGTTCATCGATGGCCTTTGCGCAGACCGATAACACACAAGGGCAAAACGCCGTCACCGTGGACGAGTCGGCCTTCACATTCTCAGAATCGCAGTTGGGCGAAGATGATAATGTTGCACAGGAAGTGACCATTATCAGTTCCAACAGCAATGCCTATGCAAGCGAGGTGGGCTATCGCTTCAGCCCTGCACGCTTTAAATTCAGAGCATTCAACTCCAAGTACAGCGACAGCTACATCAACGGCAACCCCGTGAATGATGCTGAACGCGGAGAGTTCCGCTACTCTTTCGTCGGAGGTCTGAACAACCAAACCCGCTCCATGGAGAGTGCGCTTCCTTTTGAAGACAACACGTTTGCCATGCCGGGTATGGGGGGTAGCAACAACTACAACTTCCGCCCCAGTGCCATGGCTGCCGGCCATCGCGTATCTCTGGCCGGTGCCAACCGCAACTACACCCTCCGCGGCATGTATAACTACAACTCTGGCCTGAACGCCAAAGGATGGGCTTGGTCCATGGGACTGACCTATCGTTGGGCCAACACGGAGACTTCTTATGTAGATGGTACGTTCTACAACTCCCTCTCCTACTTCCTCGGTGTGGAGAAGGTCATTGGCAACCATTCTTTCTCACTCGTCACCTGGGGAAACCCCACCGAGCGTGGCGCGCAAGCCGCCTCAACTGACGAGATGTACTGGATTGCCAACGACCGTTTCTACAACCCGAACTGGGGTTACCAGAACGGCAAGAAACGTAACTCACGCATCATCAAGGACTTTGCTCCGGCAGCCCTCTTTACCTGGGATTGGAACATTGATGACAACACAAAGCTCACCACAACCCTCCTGGGCAAATATGCCAAGTACAGCAGTTCCCGTCTGAACTACAACAACTCCACCAACCCCTCACCCGACTACTATAGCATCATGCCGAGCTATAACTTCAACGTATGGGATTTGGACGACGACAACAACCGTACACCGGCCAACCTTGATGCCTGGTATGCTTCCTACAACTACCTGAAGGCTTCTCGCGGCAACCGACAGGTGAACTGGGACCGTCTGTACTATTCTAACAGACTGGTGTCTGCTCAGGGCGGTGATGCCATGTACTACCAGCAGGCCTATCACGACGACCAGATCACGCTGAGCCTTGCTTCCACCTTGCGTAAGCAGCTGAACAAGAACAGTGTCGTCAATGGCGGCTTCTCACTCTCTACCAACAAAGGCATGCACTACCAGACCATGGAAGACCTGCTCGGAGCTACCAGCTTCCACAACATCAACACCTACGTCGTAGGTACCTATCTGGAAAGTGACCCGCAGGCTCAGTATGACCTGAACAACCCAAACAGACCCATTCGCGAGGGTGACCGCTTCGGCTACGACTACAACATCTTTGTGAACAAGAGCAATGCCTGGGCTACGTTCACACAGAACTTAGGCATCTTCCACTACGCCCTCTCCGGCCGCATCGGCGGCACCACCATGCAGCGCGAAGGCCGCATGCGCAATGGTCTTGCCATCAACAACTCGTTCGGCAAGAGCCACACTGCCAAGTTCCTGGACGGTGGCGTAAAGCTGAACATGTCTGTCAACCTCGGCCACGGACACGCCTTTACCTTCGGCGGTGGCTATGAGGAGAAGGCTCCTGTGGCTCGCACCGCCTTCTCTGCCCCGCAGATTAACAACGACTTCGTGAAAGACCTCACCAACGAAAAAGTCTTCAGCGGAGAGGTTGGCTACCAGTTCCAGACCAGCTGGCTGCATGCCAACATCACAGGTTTCTTCAGTCACCTGGGCCATGTTGCTGAATACAGCATGTACTACGATGACTCTCAGAACTCGTTCTCATACGTCAGCATCAACGGTATCGACAAGAAATACTACGGTGTAGAGGCCGGTCTGAACTTCAAGCTCACCTCTGCCTTCAACATCAAGATGCTCGGTACCATCAGCGAAGCAAAATATATCAATGACGCCAATGCCTACTACACCCTTTCAGAAGACGGACTGGGCCGTCAGGACATCGTACTGACCAAGGGCATGCGCGAGGGCTGCACTCCGCTCACAGCAGGTAGCATCGACCTGAGCTACCACCAGGGTGGATGGTATATCGACCTCATCGGAAACTACTATGACCGCATCTACCTCTATTATACGCCTGTGACTCGCTACGCCAGCGAGAACCAGACCAGCAACAATGCCGGCATACCAAGCGTAAACCGCTATAGCCAGGCAAAGGGAAACGGCGGATTCATGCTCGATGCCAGCATCGGTAAGAGTGTCTATCTGAAGCGTGGACAACTCTCTGTCAACCTCATGCTGACCAACCTTCTCAACAATACCAACATCGTAACAGGCGGTATGGAACAAAACCGTAAGGACCGCAAGTCTGTAGGCGAAGATGACATCCGTGCCTACAAGTTCCAGATGAACCCGAAGAAGTTCTATGCCAACGGTATCAACGGTATGCTGAACGTCACCTATAAATTCTAACCCTTAACGCTATTCAAGAATATGAAAACATTAAGATATTTAACCATGGCAGTAGCCTC
>CAMNOK010000075.1 GCA_946546825.1 uncultured bacterium | reverse complement strand
CCTCTACAGGCTCGCTATGATATACGCTTACCCCCACTAATTATCGGCTGAGCCATTTTTTTCGAATATGGAACGATAACAGACAAAAATCTCTGCATAAAAAAAGCTTCGCGAATTGCGAAGCTTCTCTCTGTGGGGACGAACAGGCTCGAACTGTTGACCTCTGCAATGTGACTGCAGCGCTCTAAACCAACTGGGCTACGCCCCCTCTCTCTGAGAAATTTAGCAAGCAGACAAATCGTTGTTGTTTATTTAGCACTTCCGACTTGTCGATTTTTCAAGTCGGGATGAGGCGACTCGAACGCCCGACCCCTACGTCCCGAACGTAGTGCGCTACCAACTGCGCTACATCCCGAAGAGCCTAAGTTCATACTTTGAAATCGGCTGCAAAGGTAGTGCATTTTCTTGAATCCACCAAACTTTTTGCTATAATTTTCTGTTACTCTCTGATTGGTAATCTGTTCTTATATCTTATCTGAAATTCATCCGCCTGACACGCTCATGGAGATAATCCTTCAGTCCTTCGTCGCCAATCACCTCAATGTCTTCTGCCAATCCCAAGACAAACCGTCCGATTCCAGCATAGCTCACCACGTCGGTTTCCAAGCGCCAGTGGTCCTTGCCGTCGGGCTTCAGACAGTTAGCCGACAAGGGATATTCCTCCAGCATGAGGTTGTGAGCAAGCTGACCGAGCCGAAGAGTGACATGATAACGCTCCTCTCCACTAAAGAGGAAAAGGTCTGTAAACACTGTCTTGTGCATATACTCATGTGACCACTTGACATCTTCCACAATGCGCACTTCTCCGACGCGCGACAGCTTGAAAGTCTTATTCATGTGCGACGAGAGTTCATAACACCGCACATCACTGCCGTCGTTCAAGAGCATGAAAGGTTCCACCTGGCGGTCGCTGACCGAGCGGCTATGGGGTGAAGAGTAGTCTTTGAGTATGACCACTCGTTTACGTTCCATAGCGTCGTGTAGGAGGTTGATGTTTTGCAAGAGCCTGTTATGCAGTCGTTTATCGGTAAACAGCCGGATGTCATAGAAGCGGCGCAACTTGTTGCGTACCGCCTCTGTGTGCACATTACGTTGCTGAACGGCTTCCACCAGCTTATAGAGATATCCCGCCTCCTCGTCTGTGAAACTCACGTTGCGAGCAATATCACGAAAGAAGGGTGACGAGGGGGCCAAGCTATAGCGTGTTCCCACTTTGTTTACCAAAAAGCCATATTCACGCAGGAAGTCCAGGTAGTAATAGAGATTGCGTCGGGTAGTGCCAAGCACCTCGCAGAGTTCCGTGGTGGTATGTCCCTCGCCGTCAATCATCATCAATAGCAGGTCGAGTTCTTTGGCATATCGATTGTGATTCAGCATACACTATTCAAATTTCAGTTCCAGTTCCTGAGAGCCGAGAAGGTTGTACGACATGCGGTGATAGGGGCTCGGCCCGTATTGTCGCAGGGCCTCTCTATGTTTTCTGGTGGGATAGCCTTTGTTGGAAAGCCAATCGTACATAGGATATTCCTCTGCCAGTTGGTCCATATAGTCATCACGGTAGGTCTTGGCAAGGATGCTTGCAGCAGCGATAGCCTGATACTTGCCGTCACCCTTGATAATACAAGTATGGGGGATATGGGAAGGAGTATGCTGACCTTTGGAAGAAGGCTCGGAGTAGGGTTCGAAGCGGTTGCCGTCAACGATGATGGCTTCGGGACGTACACACAGCTGGTCCAAAGCACGGTGCATTGCCAGGAAACTGGCCCGCAGGATGTTGATGTGGTCTATCTCCTCTGGCGTAACAATGCCCACAGCCCATGCCACAGCATCGCGCTGGATCTCCTCACGCAGCTCATAGCGTCGCTTCAGAGAAAGCTGTTTGGAGTCGTTTAGTGCGGGATTGTTGTAGTCGGGGGGCAGAATGACGGCTGCCGCATAGACACTTCCGGCCAGACACCCTCTCCCAGCTTCATCGCATCCGGCCTCTACAAGACCTTCGTAATAATGGCTTTTCAACATCTTCTGCTCTTTTTTTGCTATTTTCCTAAAAATTTAACACTCACTTTTCAAAATGGAAGTGACATTTCAATATACTGCCGTATCTTTGCACCCGTCAAGTTAAACATCAAACATCAAAAGATATGGAAAAGAATACTGCTATCCTCGTGAACAAGTCATTCAGTGGCAACCTTCAGCAACTGTCAATGTTGGTAAGAAAGCCCATGGTCATGCTTCGTGCATACTACTCGCATATTTTGGAGCGTAATCTCAACATGCGCCAAACCTGGTCATTGCTCAACGCGCAGGCGGCCTTTTTCTTTGCAGCCTTCCCTGCCGACGGTCCGCTCATGTTTCGCGCAGCCTGCTGCCTTTGGTTTCTTCATGCCGTGATGAAGTGCCGTCGTGAATTATAGCACACCAGCATACGGATTCAGAACATGGTTATGACGCGGCGAAGGGCTGCGACAAACGTATCCACTTCTTCTTTTGTGTTATATAAGGCAAAGGAGGCACGCACGGTTCCCTGCACGCCGAGACGCTCCATGAGTGGCTGCGCACAATGGTGCCCCGTTCGCACGGCCACTCCCAGGCGGTCGAGCAGCGTACCGACGTCCAGATGGTGAATCGTTTCCCCTTGTGGAGATGTTACATTGAAAGACACCACCGCATCGTGACACCAGTTTTTTCCTTGTTCCGTAGTTTCCGGGAGGGGACAGCCATAAATGCGGATGCCCGGCAGCTCCTGTAGCTGTTCCATACAATAGCGCGTGAGCTCTTGCTCATGAGCAGCAATCTTTTCCATACCCAGCCTACTGACGTAATCGATGGCTGTGGCCAGTCCATGGGTGGCGATATAGTCGGGAGTGCCGGCCTCAAACTTAAACGGAAGTCGTTCGAAAGTAGTCTTTTCCCATGTCACACGGTCTATCATCTCTCCCCCGCCCTGATAAGGTGGCATCTTCTCCAACCACTCCTCCTTTCCATAGAGCACACCGATGCCGGTCGGTCCGTACATCTTGTGTCCGCTGAAGGCATAGAAGTCGCAGTCGAGTTCCTGCACATCAACTTTTATATGTGGGGCGCTCTGTGCGCCGTCAACCAAGACAGGTATGCCTCGCTCATGAGCCTGACAAATAATGTTTTTCACCGGATTTACCGTACCCAAGACATTACTCACATGGGTAACGCTGACCAACCTCGTGCGCTCTGAGAGGTATGGAAGTATCGATGCAAGCGTACCATCATCGTTTACGGCAACATGCTTCACCACGATGCCTTTGCGTTGCGCCTGCAGCTGCCAAGGAACGATGTTGCTGTGGTGTTCCATATCGGTGACGAGCACCTCGTCGCCAGGTTTCATAAAAGCCTCAGCGAAAGAGCTGGCCACCAGGTTGATGCTTTCCGTGGTGCCACGGGTAAAGACGATCTCTTCTGTCTTCTCGGCATGGATGAAACGGCGCACCGTCTCGCGAGCCGCCTCATGGAGGTCGGTGGCCTGCTGGGAGAGGTAGTGAACGCCGCGGTGGACGTTGGCATTGACATTCAGATACTCTTCACGCATGGCGTCAAGCACACAGAGTGGTTTCTGAGTGGTAGCCGCATTGTCGAGATAGACCAGCGGTTTGCCATACACTTCTCGTGCCAGGATGGGGAAGTCGTTTCTTATCTCACCTATTTTATACATTCCGTCTGATTTCAAAACTTACCTTTGTATATGGTTTGAATGCAAAGGTAAATAAAAAAAACCGAACTGGAAAGTTTAAACAAGAAGAATTGGAGGAAGAGTGGATGCAGGAAACCTGACTGAATGGATTGTTTGATTAGTAAGCATTGAGATTTTTGGCATATACAAGGTATATATCTTTGAGAATTTTGGCACTTCCTGCCAAAAAGACTTTGAGAATTTCGGCATTATTTATTCTTTTCCTTTGTTAATTGGGATTATATAGCTATCTTTGCACCGAATAAAATAAAAAACGATGGCAGAAAGAATATTTAGGCGCAAGATCTATGAGCAAATGTTGAGTTGGAAACAAAATCAGCACGGGACAACCGCACTTCTTATCAGAGGTGCAAGGCGTGTCGGTAAATCCACTGTTGCCGAGGAGTTTGCCCGTCATGAATATGAGAGTTACATATTGGTTGACTTCTCAAAGGCAACACCAGCAATACACCGTTTGTTTGAAGATGTCTCCAATTTGGACTACATCTTCACCCAATTGCAACTTAACTATCGAAAAAGCTTGAAACCACACAAGTCTGTTATCATCTTTGATGAAATACAAAAGCAGCCATTAGCCCGGCAAGCCATTAAAACACTTGTGGCCGATGGACGCTACGATTACATCGAGACTGGCTCTCTGTTGAGCATCAAACGTAAATGGAAATCAGCAAGCAAGAATAGCCAACAGAATAACATTCTTATTCCCAGTGAGGAGACACGCCTTGATATGTACCCTATGGACTATGAGGAGTTTCGTTGGGCGTTGGGAGATGACCAGACTATTCCCCTTTTGCATACAATGTTCAACAATTTGAGTCCGCTGAGTGATGATACGAATCGTCGTATGATGCGCGATTTTCGTCTGTATGTTTTGGTTGGAGGCATGCCCCAGGCAGTCAATGACTACCTTGACACGAACGACATGAGCATTGTTGACCAACGTAAGCGTAGCATTCTTGACCTATACGATGAAGATTTCTACGATTTGGATCCGTCAGGCCAAACCTCCGACCTGTTTCACGCCATTCCTGCTCAACTAAACAGTAACGCATCTCGCTATCAGGTGAGTAGCGTGATTGAGGGAGGAAAACTGGATCGTTTGAGAGGTCAGATAAATATCCTCAAAGATTCCATGACCGTCAATATAGCTTATCATGCTAACGACCCAAGTGCAGGACTGGCATCACACATCAACCGCGACCAGTTCAAATTGTTTTGCGGAGATACAGGACTGTTTGTCACTCTCGCTTTCTGGGACGATAAATTTACAGAGAATGCCATTTATCAGAAATTGCTGAGTGACAAACTGAAGGCTGATGTGGGCTATGTCTATGAGAATGTGGTGTCACAGATACTGACAGCAGCAGGAAATAAGCTATATTACCATACATGGCCAACGCCATCGGGTAAACATAATTACGAGATAGACTTCCTTCTGTCTCGTAAGGCTAAAATTTGCCCAATAGAAGTCAAGTCATCGACTTCCAATCTTCATGTTTCTATCGATGAATTCCAGAAAAAGTTCTCAGCCCGCATTC
>CAMNOK010000074.1 GCA_946546825.1 uncultured bacterium | reverse complement strand
AAACTATTTACATGATTTCTGTCACGAAGTGGCACTTATTAGGAGTCTGTTCCCTAAGTCGCACTTATGGGAATCATAGATAGTACAAAAAAGAAGGTGTGTCATTTGACACACCCTCTTGTCGTTTTTGTCCGTTTTCTTGTTTATCCCTTTGTTCTCCATCCATAGGCGGCGATGACAACGAAGCAGAGCAGTGGAAGTACAAAAGACAGGTTGACGGCAGGCAAGCCCATCAGCCTGTGCTGGTCGATGATGATGGCCTGTAGTGGAGGCAGCACCGATCCGCCAAGGATGGCCATGATGAGACCGGCTGCTCCAAACTTTGCATCGTCCCCCATACCTTCAAGGGCTATACCATAGATGGTGGGGAACATCAGCGACATGCAGGCCGAAACAGCCACCAGGCAATATAGTCCGTAGATGTCTTGCAAGCAGATAACTCCAATGGTAAGCAGGGCTCCTATAATGGCAAGAATACTAAGCAATAGACCGGCCCTAACATAGCGCAAGAAGAATGTGCAGATAAAGCGGCTGCAACAGAAGATAGCCATTGCAATGATGTTGTAGCGTTGTGACAGCACCTCTGCATCAATTTCGCTCATGCCTTGTTCCACAAAGAGACGTGTGCCATATTGGATGATGAATGTCCAGCACATGATTTGTGCTCCGACATAAAAGAATTGTGCTATCACACCCTCTCTGTAACGCGGAAGTGAGAAAATGCGGCGAAGGGTAGGGAGAAAGTTGATATCTTTTGAAGTGTCACCGTTTTTTGGCATAGGCGTAAGCCAGATAAAGACAAAGACGGTGGCGATGACGAGACCTATATATAAATAAGGTGTAATGAGTATAGAGAGGTCGCTTTCTTTTACAGCCTCAAACTCAATGTCAGAGAGTTGGGCGCGTGCCTGTGAATCCATTGGATTCAGTCGTGCCTGTATGAAGTTCATAGCCACAAACATGCCCACCAATGATCCCATCGGATTGAAGCTCTGCGCCAGATTCAGTCGGCGGGTGGCGGTTTCCTCGCTGCCCATCGATAAGATGTAGGGGTTGCAGCTGGTCTCTAAAAACGACAAGCCACAGGTCATGATGAAGTAGGCGATGAGGAACGGGTAGTAGATGCCTGTGAGTTTGGCCGGTAGAAAAAGTAGTGCCCCCGTTGCATAAAGCCCCAGTCCCATGAGAACACCTGCCTTATAGGAGAAACGACGAATGAACATGGCGGCAGGGAAGGCCATGAAGAAGTAGCCGCCATAGAATGCTACTTGTACCAAGGCACCATCGGTTACGCTCATGCGGAAAATTTTGGAGAAGGCTTTCACCATAGGGTTGGTGATGTCGTTAGCAAAGCCCCAAAGGGCAAAGCACGACGTAATGAGCACGAATGGAATCAAAAGATTCACTCCGTCTTTGCTCAATAAAGATTGCTTGTCAGTCTTCATGAAATGTAGAATAGATATTTTTATTTTAGTTGCAAAATTACGGAAAAACGAGAGAAGAACCAAGAAACATGATTTGTAATTTATATTTTTATTTCGTACCTTTGCAGCCATGAGACAAATACATGTTGATGAACTGGATTTCCTGAAGTGCGTCATGATCGTGCTGATGGTGAGTTTTCACCTGGTGTATATCGGTGACAGTTATCCGAATGCCAAACAGGTTGTATATACTTTCCACATGCCAGTGTTTCTGATAATCTCTGGCTATCTAATGAACGTGAAGCATACGGTCATGGACTTCCTGCGAAAGATGTGGTGGCTCACCGTTCCCTATATACTCATGGAGGGGGGCTATATCGTGATGGCATCACTGCTTCCTATCCGTGAACATATAGACCAACTTGAACCGATTGTTTTTTTTGATCGGTTGCTGCTTCATCCGCTTGGGCCTTATTGGTACTTACAGGTCATGGTGGTGTGTGGATTGACTTATTTTCTCATGTTCCGCCTACAGAGGCTGTCTCTCTTGTCTAAGCTAATTCTGTTGGGCTTACTCTATGCTTTCTATGCAGAAATAGGCATCATAGCTCTTTCAGCGTCGTTTTATTTTCTGGCTGGTATCACCATCAGACAGAGCGGAGTGAAGTTTTTGCAGTTGTTTCGCCCTTCATGGTTGGCCGTACTGCCACTGGCATGGCTGGTTACGAATCCTGCAAACCTTCACTCTAACACCATCGGTGGAATAATGACAGTATATCTGGTTGTAAGTTTTCTATTGGCCATTTTCCCGCTTGTGGGTGGAAAAGTGCGCCAGGGATTGTTGTTCTTGGGGCGAAATACCCTGCAGATCTTCTTGTTTTCTCCTATTTTCACAATCCTTTGCAAACCATTAGTGCCCATGCTGTCGTTTGATGCTACAGGCATGGTTTTCCTATTGGCTTCTCTCGTCTTATGTATGTCGGGAAGCTTGATCCTTGGTTGGTTGTCAGACAGTCTCCATCTTTCTCCCTTCATCTTTGGGCGAAAGATTACAGCATGGTGACTTCTGAAGTTTGTTCTCCTCGTATTAGCCGAGGTGATATTTGTTACTATTCAAGTGGTATCTCAGGATGCTGAACAGCCAGTGGCAGGTCTTTCTGAGACAGGTAGAACATGTAGAGGATAACGGGTTTGTCGCCACGATTCTCACCATGGTGGATGGTGCCAACCATTTCTACAACAGCTTCGCCCTCATGAACAACCTTTTCTTTACCGTCCTGACCAATGATGGTCAGTTCTCCTTGTACCAATACGCCGTAGTTCATAGCCACATGGTGGTGCCACCCCAGTTTCTGACCGGCCGGGAATACATATTTCACAGCGACCAACTCTGGACGGCCCTTGAAATAGTCGGGGAGTTCAACACCGTCCCAACTCTGACTGGTTCGAATCAGTTCAGTGGCTTCTACTTTCTGGGGTGCAACCTGACAGGTCTTGGAAGAATCGATGACTTCTTCTGTCTTTTGTTGACAAGTGTTGGCTTTTCTACATGAGTTCAGTGTACTAAGGCTGCAGATAAGGGTGGCAGCCAACACCCATGTTGAAAATTTCTTCATATTACTATTTCTTAAAAGTTCTGTCTTTTTAAAATAACGTATGAATTAAGAAATATGATGTCTCCATGTTAAAATATTAACGCAGATTAACAAATTTGTATTCTTCGCTACAATGGCTTTTTACTATCTTTGCAACCAAAACAATTTATGATGGCAGCAGCAAAATGGATTGGCGGCATTCTGGGCTATATGACAGCTGGACCGCTTGGAGCGATGGCCGGCTATGTGCTGGGCTCTCTTTTCGAGAAAGGAATGGATGCGGTCAATACGCAAGATAATAACCTCCAGCAGACTTACGAGGGGCAGCGAAACTCCTTCCGCTTCTCCCTGCTTGTTCTTTCGGCTTATATCATCAGAGCCGACGGAAAGGTTATGCATTCAGAGATGGAACATATGCGCTCGTTCTTGCGCCAGAATTTCGGACCGCAGGCTGCTGTAGAAGGTGAGGAAATCCTAAAGAAGCTATTCGAACATCAAAAGCAGGAGGGCGAGGCTCGATTTCGTTCTACCATTCGCTCTGCCTGCCAGCAGATGACCACCAATATGAACTATAGTGAGCGACTGCAATTGCTGAACTTCCTGATCACTATCGCACAAGCAGATGGTCATGTGCATCCAATGGAAATACAGGCATTGCGTGAAGTGGCCTTGAATCTGGGGCTTTCAGCACAAGACGTAGAGTCTATGCTTAATCTACGCAGTGGAGGTACCGACCTCGATGCGGCCTATAAGGTGTTGGGTGTTACGAAAGATGCTACGGATGACGAGGTGAAGGCGGCCTATCGGCAAATGGCATTGAAACATCATCCAGACCGTGTGGCAACACTGGGCGAAGACGTGAAGCGTGCTGCAGAGCAGAAATTTCAAGAGATTAACAACGCCAAGGATATGATCTATAAAGCGCGTGGCCTATAGCCATAATGGGCTACAGACCACGCGTTATTTTCTTTTTGTGATCTCCTCTCGACAGCTATTTCCATTCCGACCTCTTAGCTCGCTTCCGATCAAGAGTATATAGTCCGTTGGTAATCTCCTCCATCGTCAGTGAGCGATAATCTATGTGATACCACGCAGGACCTTCTTCCCATAGGAAGCCAAACCGATAGTCACGTTGCAGGATGAATGTAGAGTAGGCTGAGTCGATGGTGCTCAGTTGTAGTCCTTTGGTCCAGTTGGCAGCGAAGTTGGCAGCAGACTCATGTTTGTCAGAAAGCTCGTGGAAAAAGAGTCCCACATTGGTACGACCGGGACCAAAAGGGATGCTCTGCAGAGCCACCCACACTCGCTTCTTGTCGGATTTGCGCACAGCTGGAACCAGCATAATCTCACCGTTACAAGCATTTTTCACAACACTCATGTCTTGAGCAGCAGCGCGTTGTTCCCATTGTCCTTCGGCCTTCTGAATGTCAGTATAGGTAAAGATGTTATACAGGCGGCCGCTGTAGCGAGAACTCAGGATGACACTTCCGTCGGGCAATTCTTCACATTTAGGTTCGTCTCCGTCACGGGCTGGTGAGAGGTCGATGTCGCCCAGCACCTGCCATGTGTCCCCGAAGTCATCGCTATAGATGACGAAGTTGCCTGACAGGGTGCAGAGTGCTGCGTAGAGACGGTAGTAGCGATTAACCTTTACCTGACGACTTTGGAAAATCTTTCCAGATCCAACAAACAAACTGTTGACAGGTCCTTCCTTTCTGTTGTCAAATAAGGCGTAAATCTGGTCGGTAATCTGTTCGCCCTTGTCCCATGTCCTGCCTCCGTCATGGCTGCGGAAACGAGCCACTCGGTTTGGGTTCTGACGGGTGGCACGGCTATAAATAGTTTTTCCGCATACACATAGTGCTATCATCTCGTTGCTTTGACGGTCGGCTGCTATGGCACAGTCACCAAAAGCATAGTCCCAGGTGGCACCATTTTCGTTCTCAATACCAGTACCATCTGCCAGTTTCAGCTCTTCGCCCCATGTCTTTCCGTTGTCGTTACTTAGGCGATAGTGCAGATCCACGGCACCATACCCAATGTCGGCTCCGCAGTAGCGATAATCGCTGACAGCAATGAGTGTACCATCTTTAGCCTGGGCAATAGCAGGAATGCGGTAGGGAACTTGAGGGTTAACGGTTTCAAAAAGGCGTTGTTGACTGCCGGCGATGCCATCAGCACTGACGGTCAGAGTGAAAACCATCAATAAGGAAAATAGCAAAAGATTCTTGTTCATGTTGTTTAAGATTTTATGGGTCTAATGGTATAATATCTTAATGATTAGTAGCTTAGCTGTTAAATTATAGCTCAGAATAAGTAGGAATGTCTGTCAGGAACTCGTAGGCGTTCTTTTCGTAGTCCATCTTGCAGCAGTAGTGTTCATGTCCGTTGGAAACAACGAGATAGTCAACATGTAGTAGGAAGTTATAGATCGTTATCTGGTCAAACACTCGTTGTGAGAGAGCTATGTCTGGTGCTTTGTATTCAATGATCATGCGAGGCATAAGGTTACGATTATAGACCACCGTATCGGCTCTCAGTTGCTTGTCACCTACTTGCAGTCTTACCTCGTTGGCCAATAATGTCTGAGGGTAGCCCTTTTGTTCGATAAGAAAATGGACAAAGTGTTGCCTGACCCATTCCTCTGGTGTTAGTGCCACATAGTTGCGGCGCAGCACATCAAAGATCTTAGGATGCTCACGGCTGCCTCCGAGTCTAACGGCGTATGATGGTAAATTTAACATCGTCTTGTCCATTCCTGTGACTTTTTTGCAAAGTTACG
>CAMNOK010000073.1 GCA_946546825.1 uncultured bacterium | reverse complement strand
TTTGCACGACTGCCAAGAGTCGGAGACGTGACCCTGGCTGATTTCTGGGGAATCGGTCGGCATGGCAAAAAATTCAAGCATAATGTTATGAAGGGCGTATCGCTGGTTTTGGTGAACACCGAAAGGGGATGTCATGCTCTTTCAACTCTTGGAGATGACACTTTTATTGAAGAGAGGACGCTGGAGGAGGCTTTGGTAGAGAACCACAACTTAACAGCTCCCTCTAAACGACATCACCTGCGTGATGAAATTATAGAGGCTTTTATGGATGAGCGGATGAGTTTGAAGGATATAGATGAGAGGTTCTGTTTGGTGAATCATGGCCTGAAGGGAAAAGTCAAGATGTGGTCTTTGGAACTGGGACTGTTTGATAAAGTAAAGGCGTTATATAATTTGTACAAAACTATATGAAAATAGGTATATTGTCGATGCAAGAGGTGATGAACTACGGTTCTTTCTTGCAGGCTTTTTCATTGAAAAAAAATATTGAGGCATTGGGGCATCAATGCGACTTCATTAATATTGTTCCAGGGCTGCAACTGGATGGATACCAACAGGGGCGATTTTACAAAATAGGGATGTTGCTGAAGAGACTCTGCGGCAGGGACTTTTTTAAAAGGTTTGCAACTATTTATAGGTATCGTACTCGTTTTGCGAAAGAGTTTCTTCCCTATCTTGGCGTGAAAAAAAGGAGGACTGATGAACACCATGACATTGTTGTTATTGGCAGTGACGAGGTGTTCAATTGTGCTCAGAAAACGTGGTTTGGTTTTTCTACTCAGCTATATGGTCAGGGAATTGAAGCAGACAAGGTGATTAGCTATGCAGCATCATTTGGAGCTACAACTCTTGAAATCATGAACGTCCTCGGAATAAAGGATAAAATTGCAGCCATGTTAAAGGCGAATTTTTTTCAAATTTCAGTTAGGGATGATAATAGTTTTCTGGTGGTAAAGGAGCTAACAGGAAGACCCCCCGAAATGCATGTTGACCCAGTATTTATATACGACTATACCCCCTATGTCCCAACAAAAAAAAGAAATGCTAATTACATCATTGTTTATTCCTATCCGGGGCGTATTTCTGCAAAGGACGAAATAGATGTCATCAAAACTTTTGCCAAAAAGAAAGGGTTGTCTTTAATCTCAATTGGCCATTATTTCTCTTGGTGCGACGAAACTGTTGTTCCTACTCCCTTTGAAGTGTTGGCCTATTTCCGTGATGCAGCATACATCGTGACAGATACGTTTCATGGTAGTGTATTTTCCATAAAGTATAATAAGAATTTTTGTACGATTGTGAGAGATATGAACCGTCAAAAGCTGACATTCCTACTTCATCAATTTGGTTTGGAGAACAGGATCGTTTCTGACCTGACCTTGTTTGAAACAACGATGGAAACTAAGATAGACTATCATTATGTTAACGAAAAAATAAAATTGGAAAAACAACGTTCTGTGGACTATTTGGAACGCTCCTTGAAAGCATAATGCATCCAATTAGGCATTACAATGATATGTTAGACAGGCATACATATTTGTTATTCAGACTATGACTATGAAATCCCTATTGGTTGAGAAAATCGTTGAAACGGAAATTCTCGGAGACCGAGGCTTTTTGGATGTGAAGGGCCGTATATATACATTCTTGAATCCCGTGTCATACCTCCAAGCCATGGCGCATCAAGAATTGTTTAGTGGGTTCGATGGCATCTTTGCTGACGGCTCGTTGCTGGTGGCAGCCATTCGCGTCGTGTATGGCAAACGGGTGACGAGACGCAGTTGCGACATGACTTCAATAGGACGACAATTATTGGAGATCTCGTCACAGACAGGAAGGTCAATCTACTATGTAGCCTCGAATCAAGACGAGGTGGAAGAGTCTGTTGCCATGTTCAAGCAGAGTTTTCCGAATGTTCAGATCATAGGTTTTCGGAACGGTTATTTTGCCAATGAAAAGGAAATGGACGTAGAGGCACAACACATCGTACAGCTGAATCCTGACTATCTGGTTGTTGGAATGGGGGCAGTCAAGCAAGAGGAATTTCTG
This sequence comes from uncultured bacterium, assembly GCA_946546825.1. Taxonomy (GTDB): domain Bacteria; phylum Bacteroidota; class Bacteroidia; order Bacteroidales; family Bacteroidaceae; genus Prevotella. Next base: position 3,878 of record CAMNOK010000073.1, on the reverse strand, counting down.
ATGAGAGTAAAAAACGCTGGATATCATGGAGTGGGACTTACATGTGGAGGGTTCATCCATCAGACAGCACACAAAGACATCGACTATTATCCTAAGTGGGCAGATCGCTTCAACGTGCGCTTCCTTTATCGCATGTGGAAGGAACCCTATACAATACGTCGTTACCTGAAGGCGACCTTTCTTTTTCCTTGCTGTTTTATATGGGAGAGATTCGGCTTTCACGACTGACCTACTTTTATTGAACAGACGACAACGCCCTATAGTCTCTCACGCATCTATAGAGCTGAGAGGCAATAGCCGATAAGGTGTGTGTGTAATTAATGAAAATGAGATACAACAGTACGATAGACAAATGTCTTTCCTTCATCCGATTCTCCATGGACCCGATTTCTTTCAAGGCACCGGAGATGGACGACCGGGATTGGGCTTCGCTGTATAGCTTTTCGTTCAAGCAGGCCATTCTGGGCGTGACGATGGAGGGTGTCAGACAACTCAAGAAGCACGACATAGAGCCACCCTGGGAAGTCTTGGCAAGATGGCTCTACCGGATGGTGCAGATTGAAAAAGACAATAAGGCCATCAACATGGCTTCTGCCAAACTGCTCCAACAGCTGGAGAAAGAGGGTTTCAGATGTTGTCTCCTGAAAGGACAGGGCAACAACCTGCTCTACCCGAACGCCTACAGCAGGACGCCGGGTGACATCGATGTATGGATGGTTGGTGCCAAAGGCACGAAACATCCCGTCAGAAGCATCATCAAGTATGTGAGGAGCATCAAGCCCAAGGAGAGGGCCGTCTATCATCATATAGACTTCGGAAAGTTCGACAATATTGAAACGGAGATACACTACCGGCCTTCGTTCATGAACAACTTCGTTCATAACCACAGACTTCAGAAATGGTTTCTGGAGCAGGCTGACGCTCAGTTCGGAAACCGTGTGGAGCTACCCGACAATGCCGGAACCGTAGCCGTGCCCACGCCAGAGTTCAATGCCGTGTACCAACTGGTCCACCTCTACACTCATGTGCTGAACAAGGGGGTTGGGCTGAGACATATCATCGACTACTACTATGTATTACTGGCCGTCAAAGACAAGCAGGACATGGAGAAGACGCTTCGGCGCCTGGGGCTGGAGAAGATTGCCGAAGCCGTGATGTGGGTGATGAAGAGCATGCTGGGCATGGATGAGAAATACATGATTGTGAAGCCCAACGAACGCTTGGGGCGCATGCTGGCAGAGGAAATCCTGATAAGGGGCAACTTCGGACACTACAGCTCTGCGAACAAGAAACGCAAGCCCGGACAGAAGATTCCGAAATGGGAGTCTAAACTGAGAAGGAACATCATGCGTCTGCGCTTTGACCTGCGACTGATGCTCTATTTCCCCTCGGAATGTCTGTGCGAGCCGGTCTTCCGCTTCTATCACTACCTGTGGAGGAGATGGGCCAACCTGTGTTATAGCCTTACCAACAGAATATAAAAACCGTTTGTGAATCATCTTGAACAATGAGAAATAATAACCTGACAAACAACCTCATCAAATGGAGCGTCATCGCTACCGACTTTGTCATACTATGGACGTTGCTGTATGTGTTCACTCATATTGTGAACGTCATTCCCTCCTTCATCAAATGGGATGATGACAAGGAGATGATGTTCTGGATGATAAACACCATGGCGATGGTTGCAGCAGAATATTTCTTTTCTACTCGCATACACCTGCGCAACATCGGCATCGACACCATACTGAGACGCTCCACACTGCTGACCATAATACAGGCGGTGACGAGCTACCTGCTCTTGCGCTCTATCCACTTCACGTCGAAGGTAGGTGTGCCACTGATTATGATTAGTGCCATACTGCTGATGACCATCATCCTCTCCAGATTCCTGGAACGCTGGCTGCTGAAGAAGTTAAGAAGAATGGGATACAACGCCCGAAGCGTAACACTGGTAGGCGACGACAAGGAGCTTCACCTCATACACAGGGAGATGGAGCAGTATGCGTCGTGGGGATACAGAATTAATGCCTACTACGGTTCAAACGAGAGTCGAAACTGCAAAGGGAGTACAGAAGACTTCGTCAGACTACTGGAGACACCTGACAAGCTACAGTTAGGCAACGAATTGTATCTGTGTATATCACGGAAAGAGAAAGACGTGATTGAACGTACGGCACAGCTCTGTACGCAGAGGATGGTGAAGTTCTACTATGTTCCTGTATCAACAGAGCTGCTGAACCTTGAACCGACGCTCTTCGGTGAGCATCAGGTGTTCTCTACATACGTCAGCCCACTGGAGGATCCACTCAACAAAGTGATCAAAAGACTCTTTGACATCATCCTTTCCATCATCTTCCTGATACCTTGCGCCATCATCTTCCCCGTCGTGGCCTGTATCATCAAGAAGCAAAGCCCCGGCCCCGTCTTCTTCCGCCAGCGACGCACCGGACTGGTGGGGCATGACTTCTACTGCTACAAGTTCCGCTCAATGCATGTCAACAACGATGCCGACCGGGTGCAAGCCACAGAGGACGACCCGAGGAAGTTTGCCTTTGGCAACTTCATGAGAAAAACCAACATCGACGAACTGCCCCAGTTCTGGAATGTGCTGCGTGGCGACATGAGCATCGTGGGGCCACGGCCACACATGCTCTCGCATACGGAACAGTATTCACACCTGATTGACAAGTATATGGTGCGCCACTTCGTCAAGCCGGGCGTCACCGGATGGGCTCAAGTGACGGGCTTCCGCGGGGAAACCAAATATCAATGGCAGATGGAAGGTCGTGTGGAAAGAGACATCTGGTATATACAGCACTGGAGCATCTGGCTTGACCTGCGCATCATCTGGATGACCGTCAAGAGCATCTTCGTGCACGACAAGAATGCTTACTGAGTAGCTCAACTATATTTTCTTGAGGTTCTCGATATCGGTCAGCAATCGCCAGTGTTCACGAAGCCACGCTTCAGACTCATTCCACCACTGGCGCTTGAGTAGGAAGCGAATGGTTTCCTCGTCATAACGATAGCCGATGACACGGGCGGGAACTCCTCCCACAATAGCATAGGGCTCCACATCTTTCGTCACGACGGCGTGGGCCAACACGACCGCTCCGTCGCCCACGCAAATCCCGCCAACAAGCAGAGCACCCTGCCCTATCCAGCAATCGTTGCCTATCTTCACAAGAATCTTTCGAGACGAATCATAATAGGCACTGGACTGATACATGTCTTCTGTTGCAAAAGATTGGGCAAAACTGATATCCTTTATATAGAAGAAGGGCGACGTGGTTGCAAAGGGTGACTTGATGGGATGACGCCCCGTCACCGAGGTTACACCCGGAGCAATACTGGTAAAACGACCCACATCAGCCTTGAGCGCACAATCTCCTCCTATATAAGTTCCAAGTCCCATTCGGCCTTTGAACTTTGCATTTTCACCGATCTTATTCATGCCCTCGCAGACGGTTCCGCTCTGTAAATGCCCAGAGTAGCTCACACGACATTTGCCACGGTACTTCCAATTCTGCCAAAGCCAATCTAATGTCTTGAAAAGGATGCTGTTTTGTACCATCGAGAACTTTCTTTGTAGATGTTGCAAAGATAGTGAGAAATAGGTAAACAGCCAAATGTTTTTCCCTTAATTATCTTGCCATCCTTGGCATAGGTCGGCGATGGTGCGTGCCACCTTGAGGATGCGGCTGTAGGCGCGGGCGGCCTAAGTATATTGTTATCGTAGCCATTACTCACTTTCTTTTTCTTTATAGTTGTCTTTATTTAATAACAGACCCTTTTTCGCATTGAGGGGCGACACAACAGGTTTGCCTGTCTTGGCTTCAAGTTCCATGCGGGCGTTGCGGGCAATCTCACCACCT
>CAMNOK010000072.1 GCA_946546825.1 uncultured bacterium | reverse complement strand
TCCTTGACAAGCGCAGAAAAATGATGGCTGCTAAAATTAAGAAATACTATTATAGCCTATAATTCTCTTTGCATTCAGGACAAGTTCGGGATAAGTATTGAACAAGCATCAATAAGATTAATATGAAGGATAAAAGAATTTACGGTATGTTTGGGCCGAAGATAAAGGCCATGAGACTGGAACAAGGATTGAAGCAACGGCAGTTGGCTGAATTGCTTGGGACGGACATGCCCATGTATAGTAAGATGGAGTTGGGAGCGCGACGTGTAAGACGTGACCAAGTTCCAAAGTTGGCGGAGCTGTATAAGGTTGACGAGAAGGAACTGATGACGCTCTGGCTGGCTGATGGAGTGTATGCCGCTTTGAAGGAGGAAGATGAAAACCTCCGTTTGGATGCCATTGACTTGGCAAAGGAGTACTTTTCCGGAGAATGATGGATTGTTGTCAGAACCCTATCGGTTTCAAACAACTTGTTTTCGCAGTCGCACAAGATTGCAAAAAGTGGCAGAAAATAAATCGCATTTATTTTTTTGCCGAATGCATTGTAAGTTCGGCGAAGCCAGAGTTACGAAAAAACGAGAGCAGAACAAAACAAACTGGTTTGTTTTTTATGCCGAGTGCATTGTAAGTTCGCGATTATTCGCAAAGTTACAAAAAAAACGGTCTGACTCCATGCAGTCCCGTAGCATAGAGCACTCTCTGTCTCTCGCAATAAGCTTCTGTTCCATATAGATGATCTATTATTTGCTGGCAAAGGTACAAACAATCATTGGAACCAACTCGGTTGCTCATAGAGAAGATTAAGCAGTATATTGCTAATAAGTAACAAATGAAATTCAGATTATTGTCTATCAAAGGTGGGAATAACAAAATGTTTTCGCGCGCGCGTGCGCGCACTCAGTAATTTTTATTTTTAATTTTTTCCTCATTTCCTCATTCCATGCGCTGAAAAGCCGATCAATAAAGGCTTTGTGAGGTGTGAGGAAATCATGAGGAAATGAGTTAATATTTCTTAAATGGAAGTTTTGGAGTAGAAAAAGGAGTAGAAAGAGGGAGTAAAAGAGGGAGTAATGCGCACTGTCACAAGTGACAATCATCATCTGAAAAATTTTTTATTTCGTCTCTTAACAATATCCATATCCATATTATTCTGAGTAGAAAGACAAGGACATAAAAATAGGCGAAAGAAAAAATAATTCTGGGATAAGTATCGGTTATTCACATTATTTTTTTAACTTTGCACCCGCAAAGACAGAAGTCACCAAATGGGGACGGGAGAGCCCCTACAAGAAAGTCTCTCTCTTTTATTCACTAAACAATAAGAACGATATGGACGATTACCCGGCGGAAACGTACAACGAGAAGCAGGTATGAGGACATGGCACATCAATCGCTAATCCTCATACACAGTAGAAACATGCACCTTTAAATCATGGAGGATTGGCAAAATGAAGACTTATTGGAACATCAACGGAAATCTGAAGACCATTTCCGAATGGCAACCCGACTGTTGGACACAGGTAACATGTCCGACAGACGAAGATCAGCGCGAACTGGAAGAGCGCTTTAACATACCCGACTATTTCATTGACGACATCAGCGACACCGATGAGCGGGCACGCTACGAATATGATGACGGATGGATGCTCATCATCCTGCGCATACCACATGTCAAACAGGTACGCTCACGCACACCCTTCACCACGGTCCCACTGGGCATCATCCACAAGCGCGACGTCACCATCACGGTTTGCTTCTACGAAACCAACATGATGATTGACTTTGTCAGCTATCAGCAGAAACGCGGTGAAGGCTTCACCGACTTCGTCGATATGACCTTCCGGTTGTTTCTATCATCCAGCGTCTGGTACCTGAAACGACTGAAGCAAATCAACACCTTAATAGAGAAGGCCAAGCACAACCTTGACCACAGCGTGAACAACGAGTCACTCGTGGGGCTCTCCCGACTGCAGGACTCGCTGACCTACTTCAACACCTCTATCCGAGGCAACGAGAACCTTTTGCAGAAACTGAAGTTCAAGCTGCAAGTAGATGAACTGGATGCCGACCTCATCGAGGATGTAAACATCGAGATGACACAGGCCCGCGAGACCACACAGATCTATGCCTCCATCCTGGAATCGACGATGGACACCTACTCCTCCATCATCAACAACAACATGAACACCGTGATGCGTACTCTGACCTCGGTCTCTATCATCATGATGTTCCCGACGCTCATCGCCTCCCTCTTCGGCATGAACCTCATCAACGGCATGGAGAACAACCCGCTGGGCTTCGCCATCGCCCTCTTCATCTCCATCTTCGTTTCAGGCATCACATGGGGCATACTGCGATACAAACGCCTGGTGTAAGCATCATCTTTTTCAAGCATAAGATGATTTTTCATCATCACAAAAAGAAAAAAAGTCGTAAATCTTTGCGGATTTACGATTTTTTATATAAGTTTGCAGTCTATTACATTATTTGAACGCAATCGAATCATCTACTAAAAAGTTAAATGATGGACTCTCAAGAAGTAAAAAAGACCTACACCTCCAAAAAAGAGGTGTTGGAACGTGTCAAAGAAATTGCACACAGTGAGGAAAACCCCAGTAAGGAAGAAATCGACCTGCTCAAGACCGTATTCTTTAAGTTACACTTTGCAGAACGCGAGGCACAACAGAAAGAATATCTTGAAGCTGGAGGCGACCCGGAGAAATACCAGGTCGTGCCCGATGAAGACGAAGAGGTCTTCAAAGCCGAGATGAACATCATCAAAGAGAAAAGGGCGAAGATATTCCTCGCACAGGAAGCTGAGAAGCAGGAAAACCTGCAGAAGAAGCTCGACATCATTGAGAAAATCAAAAACATGGTAACCTCTCCAGAAGAGGCCAACAAGACATATCAGGAATTCAAAGAGCTCCAACAGCAATGGCGCGACATCAAGGCCGTACCGGCCGAAAAGGCTAACGAGCTCTGGCGCAACTACCAACTTTATGTAGAACAGTTTTACGACCTGCTGAAGCTGAACAGCGAGGCCCGCGAATACGACTTCAAGAAAAACCTGGAAACCAAGACTCGCCTCTGCGAGGCTGCCGAGAAGCTGGCCGACGAGGAAGATGTCATCAGTGCCTTCCACCAGCTGCAAGAGCTTCACCAGCAGTATCGCGAGACCGGCCCCGTGGCCAAAGAACTGCGCGAGGAGATATGGACACGTTTCAAAGCAGCCTCCACCGTCATCAACAAGCGACACCAGCAACACTTCGAATCTCTCCGTGCAAAGGAAGAAGAGAACCTCGCCAAGAAGACTGCACTCTGCGAACAGGTGGAAGCCATCGCTAAGGAGGAGAAAAAAGGTGCCAGCGACTGGGAAAAGAGCACCAAGCAAATCATTGAAATACAGAACGAGTGGAAGACCATCGGCTTCGCCCCGCAGAAAATGAACGTAAAGATCTTTGAGCGTTTCCGCGCTGCCTGCGATGACTTCTTTGCCCGCAAGGCCGAATTCTTCAAGAATATGAAAGAACGCTTTGCCGAAAACGCTGAGAAGAAAAAGGCATTGGTGGAAAAAGCGCAAGCCCTGCAAGACAGCACCGACTGGAAATCTACCAGCGACAAGCTCATCGCCCTGCAAAAGGAGTGGAAGACCATCGGCATGGTGCCTAAGAAACTGGGCGACCAACTGTGGAACGACTTCCTCGCTGCCTGCAACAAGTTTTTTGAGGCCCGCAACGAGGCAACAGCCGGCACACGCAACGAAGAACGCGCCAACCTGGAAGCCAAGCGCTCTATCATTGCCCAACTGAAGGAACTGGCCGAGAACACTGCCGACAACGTGCAGGAGAAGGTGCAAGAGCTCGTTGAGCAATACCAGCAGGTGGGACATGTTCCCTTCAAGGAGAAAGACAAGCTCTACAAGGAGTACCATGAGGTGCTGGACAAACTCTACAAGGAGCTGAACATTACCACGGCACGCCGCCGACTGGATAACTTCAAGAACAACCTGCGCAACGTGGCTAAGCGCGGTGAAGACGCCCTCGATAACGAGCGCACACGTCTCATGCGCCGCTACGACCAGATGAAGCAGGAAATTCAGACCTACGAGAACAATCTCGGCTTCCTGAATGCAGCCTCCAAGAAGGGTAGCAGCCTCATCGACGAGATGAACCGCAAGGTACAGAAGCTGAAAGACGACCTGCAGCTCACCTACGATAAGATCAAGGCCATCGACGCGCAGAACGCCGCTGAAGAGGCAGAAACGCAGAAGGCTCCCATTGCTGAAGCTCCTGCACAAGAAGCACCTGCACAAGAAGCTCCTGCACAAGAAGCTCCTGCACAAGAAGCAACTCCCGCTGAGGAGTAAACCAAAAATGAGAAGGATGCTCCGACTGTGGACAGTCGCGCTGTCACTACTGACAGCCACCATCGCCACGGCACAACGGTCACCCGTATGGTCACCCGACAACGGTGACGGCACATACACCAACCCCGTGCTCTATGCCGACTACAGTGACCCCGACGTGTGTGCGGTGGGCAATGACTACTATCTGACGGCTTCTTCCTTCAACTGCGTTCCAGGACTGCCCATCCTTCACTCCAAGGACCTGGTAAACTGGCAAATCATTGGACATGCACTCCAGAGGCTCGAACCACAAGAACTCTTCAACCAGCCTCAACACGGCAAAGGCGTCTGGGCTCCGTCCATCCGCCATCACAAGGGTGAGTTCTATATCTACTGGGGCGACCCTGACCAAGGCATCTTTATGGTAAAAACACGTCAACCGTCCGGCGATTGGACGCAGCCCGTCTGCGTCATCGCCGGACGCGGCATGATAGACCCCTGCCCTCTGTGGGACGAGGATGGCCGTTGCTATCTCGTCAACGCGTGGGCCGCATCAAGGGCCGGACTCAACTCCATTCTCACAGTGAGAGAGCTCTCTGCCGACGGCACACAGGCCATCGGACCGCCTCGCATTGTCTTTGACGGCGGACAAGAGAACCACACATCCGAGGGACCGAAATTCTACAAACGCGACGGCTACTACTGGATCATGAATCCGGCAGGCGGAGTGGAGATGGGGTGGCAGCTGGCCATGCGCTCCACATCACCCTACGGACCCTACGAGTGGAAAAAAGTCATGTGGCAGGGCAAGACGCAAGTTAACGGCCCCCACCAAGGGGCATGGGTCCACACCGAACAGGGCGAAGACTGGTTTCTCCACTTCAACGACCAAGGAGCCTATGGCCGCGTGGTCTATCTGCAACCCGTCGATTGGTCTTCCGGCTGGCCCATGATGGGCAACAACGGCGAGCCCTACACCCACTACAGGAAACCAAAGAACGCCCTACCCTCTGCACTGAATCCCCAGAACCCACAAGAGTCTGACGAGTTCAACGACGGTAGCCTCGGACTGCAATGGCAGTGGCATGCCAACTACGACCAACTCTTCGGAATGCCCACAGCCAACGGCTGCTACCGCCTCTACACCCACGACCAGCCCGAAGATTTCAAGAATCTCTGGCAAGAACCCAACCTCTTGCTCCAAAAGCCCACAGCACCAGCCTTCACGGCAACGGCCAAACTGCGTTTCGCCTCCAAGGAAGACGGACAGTATGGAGGACTACTCATGATGGGACGCTCCTACTCCGCCCTCGTCATCCTACGGGAAGGCGACCGTTTCCTGCTGCAACGTCACACCTGCCAGCATGCTGACGAAGGACTGACGGAACAGCGCGAGACCATCACCAGCCTACAACCTACCGACCGTGACACCATACCCTACTCCCCAGCTATCTATCTGGACATTTTTCTCCGCCTCAATGTCAAGGACGGCTTGTGCCGATTCTCCTACAGCATGGACGGCAAGCGCTTCAAAGAGTGCGGACAGCCATTCCCCATGCGCCAAGGAAAGTGGATTGGAGCCAAGTTCGGTTTCGTGGCCGAAGCCGCCAACCGCAAAGCCAACCGCGGTTGG
>CAMNOK010000071.1 GCA_946546825.1 uncultured bacterium | reverse complement strand
GACAGGTGCGTGTTTCAGTCTAAGAGACATGCAAGGTGGTAAGAGAATATGTGTGGAAAGAGGGAAAAATCGTTATGGTTTTTCTTGTTTGTTTGTGGAATAATACTTATCTTTGCCAGCAATGTTTTGCTAACAGAACTTCTATGAATACCCACAAGATATATATGGACGAGGTGAGCATCGGCATTGTAGGACTGGGCCGGCGCGGACAGGCTGCTGTGGAGCGGTTTGCCCAGATGGAGGGAGCCCGTGTGGTGGCTCTCTGCGACAACGATGCTGAACACTTGGAAGAGGGCATGCGACTGGCTGTAGGTCGCGGAAAACCTGTATGCTACAGTGGCGACGACGGCTACCAAAGGTTGTGTCAAGACCCGCAGGTGGACCTGGTCTATATCTGTACAGACTGGCAGAGTCATGTGCCCATCGCCCTGGCAGCGATGAATGCCGGCCGCCATGTCGCCATCGAGGTGCCGGCTGCCACGACGCTCAGTGAGATTCACCAGTTGGTGACCACCTCCGAGCGCACGCAACGCCACTGCATGATGCTGGAGAACTGCTGCTACGACTTCTTCGAGATGGCCACCCTTGCCATGTCGCGTGCCGGACTCTTTGGTGAGCTGGTGCATGTGGAAGGCGGCTATGCTCACCCCATTGGAGAGAAGTGGACACCGTGGCGACTGGATATCAACCGCCGTCAGCGGGGCGATGTCTATCCCACTCATGGCATCGGACCGCTCTGTCAGCTGCTCGACCTGCACCGCAGCGACCGCATGAAAACCCTTGTGGCCATGGACACGGCAGCCTTCACGGGTCCGGCCGTCTATGAGAAGTTTATGGGGCAGGCTGCTCCCGACTTCCAGAACGGTGACCAGACCACTACGCTCATACGCACCGAGCGAGGACGAACGCTGCTCTTGGAACACAACGTGATGACGCCGCGCCCCTACAGTCGGCTCTACCAGATAGTGGGTACCGAGGGCTACGCACAGAAATACCCGGAACCGCTGCTCTACTTCTCAGCAGAGAAACGGCACGAGCTGGGCTTCGACCTGCCCGATGGAGAGCCCCTGCCTCCGCAGCAGCGCGACCAGTTGCTCAGACAGTTCATGCCCGACTATGTCGAACCGCTCCTGCCGCTGGCCCGCCGGCTGGATCCGCGCGGCGGCCTGTCTTATCTCATGGACTGGCGACTCATCGACTGTCTGCGCCACGGGCTGCCTCTCGACATGGATGTCTATGACCTGGCAGAGTGGTGCTGTGTCAGCGAACTCTCCCGTCGCTCCATAGAGAACGGGTCCATGCCCGTTGACGTTCCAGACTTCTATGGATGCGCGCGATGACCGCTCAATAAAATGATGTGTGGAAAATGCTGATTATTCAAAGGCAGCCTCTTCGGCAGCAGCTATGATGTCTTCGCGCGAAAGCCGACGGGCGGAGATGTCGCTCAGGTCGAACTCATCGGTGGCTTCTGCGCCTGTCTTGTCGCTGGACGAAGTAGTCTTGCCGCCTTTGGATTTCTTGACCGTCCTTGATATTCTCTCAGACGGGGTTTTCTTGACGGCTTTGGGGGAGTCTGCCTGTTGAGAGGCCTCTGTCTTGTTGTCAACAACCATGAAGTCGGCGGGAGTCGTCTCTGTCCGTGGAACATTGACAACAGGTTCTTCCTCCATCTTCGTGCGGTTGCTCTTGGCATGGAAGACTTCGTCGATGAACTGTGGTTCCTTGCGAAGGCGTTCCAGCGTCTGCTTGGAGGCCAGCTGCTGACTCTCCTTCTTGCTGTAGCCGTCGGCAAAGCATCCTTCCACACCTTCCAGTATGACTTGGTAACAGAACATGGGACTGGAGTTTTTGTCTTTGTGCTCGTTGAGCAGCTTGAACTCCAGTTTGACGCGGTTCTTCTGTGACCATTCGATGAGGCGCGACTTGAAGTTTACTTCCTTGTAGGCAACCTTGTCGATGTTGATGATACGTGACAGGATGCGTTGTTGCATGAACTGCATGCAGGCGGCATAGCCTCGGTCGAGATAGATGGCTCCGACAAGGGCCTCAAAGGCATTGCCGTTCATGTAGCTGTTGTGAGAGGAGGTATGGTTGTTGTTCTGGATGAGTTGGTCGATGCCCATCTCTTGAGCCAGCTTGTTCAGTGTGTCGCGCTGAACAAGTTTCGAACGGGTATTGGTGAGAAATCCCTCACGCTTGCCGGGAAAATGGCGATACACGATGTCGCCGACAACAGCATCGAGAATGGCGTCGCCCAGAAACTCCAGTCGCTCGTTGTTGATGGGTTTTCCTTTGGCGTTGCGACGGTCTAAGCTTTTGTGAAGAAGAGCTGTCTTGTAGTGCTCAATGTGTCGGGGATAGAAACCAAAAATCTGGTATAAAGAAAAATAAAGCTCCCGGTCCTTCCGGAAGGGGAGCTTTATTCTGTCAATGATATTATTCAACATATTTTTTGAATACTACGCATGCGTTATGACCACCGAATCCGAACGTGTTGCTAATGGCAGCACGCACCTCGCGCTTCTGAGCCTTGTTGAAGGTGAAGTTGAGGTTGTAGTCGATTTCGGGATCCTTGTCGTCCTCCTCATGGTTGATGGTGGGAGGAACGATATCATTCTTCACTGCCAGCATGGCAATCATGCCCTCGATGGCACCGGCGGCACCCAGCAGGTGTCCGGTCATCGACTTGGTGCTGGAAATGTTCAGCTTGTATGCAGCATCGCCAAAAACTTCCTTGATGGCCTTGGCCTCTGAGATGTCACCCACATGGGTGCTCGTGCCGTGAACATTGATGTAGTCAATATCCTCAGGCTTCAGGCCTGCATCGTCGAGTGCGTTCTGCATAACCAACTTGGCACCCAGGCCTTCGGGGTGGGAAGCGGTGATGTGATAGGCATCGGCACTCTCGCCCTCACCAACCATCTCGGCATATATCTTTGCACCACGGGCTTTGGCATGCTCCAGTTCTTCCAAGATGAGGCAACCGGCACCCTCTGCCATGACGAAGCCGTCGCGGGAACCGCTGAAGGGGCGGCTGGCCTTCTCGGGCTCATCATTGCGGGTGGACAGGGCCTTCATGGCATTGAAACCTCCTACACCGCACATGCAGATGGCACTCTCTGAGCCGCCGGCCAAGATGGCGTTGGCCTTGCCCAGACGAACAAGGTTGAAGGCATCGGCCAAGGCGTTGCACGAAGAGGCGCAGGCACTGGTGGTGGTATAGTTGGGGCCGTGGAAGCCGTAGTGGATGGAGATGTGCCCGGAAGCGATGTCGGCAATCATCTTGGGGATGAAGAAGGGACTGAACTTCGGACCGTCTTCAATGTGCTGGCCGTAATATACCACCTCGTCCTCAAACGTGCGGATACCACCAATGCCAACACCATAGATGACACCGATGCGGTTCTTGTCTTCTGTCTCCAAGTTCATACCACTGTCGTTCACTGCCTGAATAGCAGCAATCATGGCCAGCTGGGTGTAGCGGTCAATCTTGCGCGACTCCTTGCGGTCGAGGTACTCGTTGATGTCGAGTCCCTTGATTTCACAGGCGAAGTGGGTCTTGCAGAGCGAACTGTCGAATTGTGTAATAGGAGCGGCTCCGCTCTTACCCTTCAGCAGGTTCTCCCAAGTCTCCTCGGCAGTGTTTCCTAAGGGGGTGACAGCACCAATTCCTGTTACTACTACTCTCTTTAACTCCATATTGAATGATTAAAAATTGAAAGTTGAATCATTATAACAAAAGTTGAGAATTATGATTAACCCGACACCACTGGTGAGTCGAAATCAATCATAATTCTCAATGTTCAATTGTCAATTGTCAACTATCAATTGAATAATTATTTCTGATTCTCCTCAATGTAAGCAATGGCATCACCAACGGTGCTGATCTTCTCTGCCTTATCGTCAGGGATAGAAATTCCGAACTCCTTCTCAAACTCCATGATGAGCTCTACAGTGTCCAGAGAGTCGGCACCCAGATCGTTTGTGAAACTTGCTTCAGCCTTCACTTCAGCTTCGTCAACACCGAGCTTTTCTACGATAATAGCCTTTACTTTGCTTTCAATTTCTGACATAATCTTTTCTTTTTAAAATGGGTTATAAATAATTTCTGTCTCAAAAATCGGGTGCAAAGGAACAAATTTTAATTGAAATGCGCAAATATTTTAGTTAAAAAAGAACTCTTGTTTGCACAAAGGGTAGGTGATTGTGCACAAATAATGAAGTAAACAAAGAATTTCCATGCTTTTATTTGCCTCTTCAAAAATAAATCTTTAAATTTGCCCATGAATCAAAACTAATATCATTATGACATTTACCGAACATTGCAATGAGATTTTCAACAAGGCTATCAATGACTACCATGTGTATGACAACATTGACCAGCCCATCAATAATCCCTTTGAGGAAGGAACCATCGAAAACCGTCTCTACCTGAAAAACTGGATTGACACCGTGCAGTGGCATTTCGAGGACATCATCCGCGACCCGCAGATAGACCCCGCTGAGGCTTTGGTGCTGAAGCGCCGCATCGACAAGTCTAACCAGGACCGCACAGACCTGGTGGAGCAGATTGATGCTTATTTCCGGCAGAAGTATGCTGACGTGAAGGTGCTGCCCGATGCACGTATCAACACGGAGAGTCCGGCATGGGCTGTTGACCGACTGTCTATCCTTGCCCTGAAAATCTATCACATGCGCGAACAGGTGGAGCGCCCTGAAGCTACACCCGAACACCGGCAGAAGTGTCAGCAGAAACTGGATATCCTGCTGGAGCAGCAAGTGGATCTCGGTACGGCCATCAACCAACTGCTTGAAGATATTGAGGCGGGAAGGAAATATATGAAGGTCTATATGCAGATGAAGATGTACAACGACCCATCTACCAACCCTGTACTCTACAAGAAGTGAAGACGGAGCATATCCTCGTCATCAGGTTCTCGGCACTCGGCGATGTGGCGATGACCGTACCTGTGGTATGGGCTTTGGCTACAAAGTATCCGCAGGTGAGAATCACGGTGTTGAGCCGACCTTTCGCACGCATGTTCTTTGACCAACTTGCTCCGAATGTCAGCTTCATGGAAGCAGATCTGAAGAATGAATACCATGGGGTGAAAGGGCTGAACGCGTTATACCGCCGACTGGTGGCCAAGCAGTTTACCGCTGTTGCCGACCTGCACAATATCATGCGTTCCAACTACTTGCGCCTAAGGTTCAACCTTGGTCGCTACAAGGTGGCTCATCTGGACAAGCACCGCAGCCTGCGCAAGGCTCTGACCAATCCTCAGCATCCGGTACCCATCAGCCCTATGCCGACATCGTTTGCTAACTACGCTGACGTGTTTGCCCGACTGGGCTATCCGGTCGATATCCATGAGCCGGCCTTTGAATCGCTGTTCACCAGTGGCAGGATGAAATGTGAAGACATGCCAGAGACCATCGGCGAGAAAAAGGAGGGGGAGAAGTGGATTGGACTTGCACCTTTTGCCGCTCATATAGGAAAAATCTATCCCTTGGAGAAAATGGAGGAGGTCATACGACTGCTCATCCGCCAAGACGAGCATTGCCGGTTGTTCCTTTTCGGTGGCGGCAAAAGTGAGATGGAGACATTCGGCAGGTGGACACAGAGTTATAGCCAGTGTGTGACCGTTGCCGACCATCTGAAAGGATTCCAACAGGAGCTTTCACTCATGAGTCGTCTGGACGTAATGGTCTCCATGGACTCCGCCAACATGCATCTGGCATCATTGGTCGGAACACGAGTCGTCAGCGTGTGGGGAGCGACGCATCCGTATGCTGGCTTCCTCGGCTGGCAGCAACGGCAGGAGGATGTCATCCAACAGGATGAGCCTTGCCGGCCTTGTTCTGTCTATGGCAACAGACCGTGCATACACGGCGACTACCGCTGTCTGAACAATATCACTCCACAACAGATTGTTGAAACCTTGAAACTCTACTGAGCTCGTCTCCAAAAAACACAGAAAGTCATATTTTACCCCAAGCCAGCGTGTTGCCTCCTTGTTCTATGTTTATATTTTTGCCTGTTTGATAGAGGAAGCCATTGACC
>CAMNOK010000070.1 GCA_946546825.1 uncultured bacterium | reverse complement strand
ACTTTAAATCTGTTACCAAAGACTTCTGGTCAAGCACGGGTGGAGTTAAAGAAATTAAATGTGTGAAGTAAGAAGTTAAAGAAGTTTCTATTTAGGGGCTTTTTTAGTACTTTTGTAACCGAAATGAAAATAATAGCATTATTCGCTGCTGTTCTGACCATCCTGTCGGCATGCAAGCCTGACGCCGACCAACAGGCCACAGAACTCTTAGCACAGATAGAACAACTCTATGAAGCCCAACAATATAAAATTGTACTGGACTCTATCGAATCGTTGCGCACACACTATCCCCGGGCTGTAGATGCACGAAAGCGAGCTCTGGAGATATGGAACGATGCCTCCCTTAAGATGGCACAAGCCGACATTGCTGTCACCGACTCGGCACTGTTGGCTACAGAAGCACAGATGAATCTTGAGAAGGACATCTACAAACGTAACATGCTCGGCATGCGTCGCGACTCGCTCAAGGCACGCTACGAAGCCCTCTGCGGCGTTGTCCGCATGATTCGTCATCGCACCCCCCAGAATCTTCATTAAACATCGCACTTGTAAGGATGAGAATGCTTAGTGATGCCGAATTGGCACAGATACTCGATCAAGATATCTTCCACCTGATTTCCGATGCCGCTGGTACACTGGAAATGGAGTGCTATGTGGTGGGAGGCTATGTCAGAGACCTATTTTTGGAACGCTCGTCAAAAGACATTGATGTAGTGGTGGTGGGAAGTGGTATCCAGCTGGCCGAGCACTTGAAGAAACAGTTAGGAAAGAAGGCGCAGCTAAGCGTTTTCCGCAATTTCGGAACTGCACAACTGAAAGTACACACAGGGAAAGGCCAAAGTGAGGAAGTGGAATTTGTAGGTGCTCGCAAAGAGAGCTACAGTCATGACTCACGCAAACCCATTGTAGAAAACGGTACTCTGGAAGACGATCAGAACCGGCGCGACTTTACCATCAACGCACTGGCCGTATGTCTGAATAAAGAAAGATTCGGCGAGTTGGTGGACCCCTTTGACGGCATCTACGATTTGGAAGACGGCATCATCCGTACTCCGCTGGACCCAGACATCACATTCTCTGACGACCCACTGCGCATGATGCGTTGCATACGCTTTGCCACGCAGTTGAATTTCTACATAGAGGATGAAACCTTCGACGCACTACAACGCAATGCCGACCGAATCAAGATCATCAGCGGCGAGCGCATTCAGGAAGAACTGAACAAAATCATTATGACATCCCACCCCAGTATCGGTTTCGACTATCTGTACCGCTCAGGACTGCTGCCCATCATCCTGCCGGAACTGACAGCTCTCGATCTGGTGGAGACACGCAACGGACGCGCCCATAAGAACAACTACTACCACACCTTGGAGGTACTGGAAAATCTCATTAAGGCCGGAAACAATGACAACGGTAAAGGGCGAAAAGAAGTTTCACTATGGCTTCGCTGGGCCGCACTGCTTCACGACATCGGAAAACCGAAGAGCAAGCGATGGGAGGTTCCACAGGGTTGGACCTTTCACAACCACAACTACCTTGGAGCCAAGATGATTCCACAGATTTTCAGAAGACTGAAACTGCCACTGGACGCCAAGATGAAATATGTGCAGAAGCTGGTGGACCTGCACATGCGCCCCATCGTCATTGCTGACGAAGAGGTGACCGACAGCGCGGTGAGACGCCTCATCAACGATGCTGGCGACGACATTGACGACCTGATGATGTTGTGCGAAGCTGACATTACGTCAAAAAACCACATCCGCAAACAACGCTTCCTTGACAATTTCAAGCTGGTGCGCGAAAAAATCAAGGACCTTAAGGAACGCGACTACAAGCGTTTGCTGCAACCTGTCATCGACGGCAATGAAATCATGGAACTTTTCGGCTTGACTCCTTGTCGGGAAGTGGGCACCCTGAAACATACGCTGAAAGACGCCGTACTGGACAACAAAGTTGCCAACGAGCGGGAACCACTCATGAAACTGCTCTTGGCTAAAGCGTCTGAGATGGGCCTGACCCTCGTCCAAAAATAAAAACGTCAAATTGAAAACCGACCTATAGTCAAACCTTTACTAAAATGCTTATGATAGACCAACGCATAGAGGCATTGCGCGCGGAGATGCGCCGCGAACACTTGGCTGCCTACATTTTCACAAGTACAGACCCTCACAATGGTGAATATGTACCAGACCATTGGAAAAGCCGTGAATGGATTAGCGGCTTCAACGGCTCTGCCGGAACTGCCGTGGTCACCATGACCGGAGCGGCCTTATGGACCGACTCTCGATACTTCATTGCTGCAGAAGAGCAGCTACAAGGCACCGAGTTTCAGTTGATGAAGCTCAAGATGCCCGAAACGCCGACCATTGCACAGTGGATTGGACAACAAGTGGCAAAGGGCGGATACGACTCCACCGAGGTGGCTATCAACGGTATGACCAACGGCTGCGAAATGGTAGAGACGCTGATTGCTGAGCTTCGGAAAGAAGGTGGACTGACACTACGCACCAACTACGACCCGCTTCCAGCCATCTGGACCGACAGACCTACGATTCCACAAAACAAGGTAGAACTGCATCCGCTCAACTATACTGGTGAGGACACCACCTCCAAACTCAAACGCATCAGGGCCGCCTTACGCGAAAAACATGCAGACGGCATGCTGGTATCTGCCCTCGACGACATTGCCTGGACACTAAACCTACGAGGCACGGATGTCCACTGCACACCGGTGTTCGTGGCTTACCTACTTATCTCCTCCCAACAAGTCACCTTATTTATTGATTCACAGAAACTGACGCCCGATGTCTTCCACTACCTCCAGCAATGTGGTATCGGTATTGAAGACTACCGGAATATAGCTAAAGCACTGGCCGACTACCCCGAGTACAACATCTTGCTCGACCCCAATGAAACCTGCTACACACTGATGAATGTTGTAAGACGCGAAATTGTCAGAGAGGAGTCACCCATCGCACGGATGAAGACCGTAAAAAACGCTACCGAGATAGAGGGCTTCCGACAAGCCATGCTAAAAGACGGAGTGGCCATGGTAAAGTTCCTTTGCTGGCTGAAGCCGGCTGTGGAAGCAGGAGGGCAGACAGAGATGTCACTCGACCGAAAGCTCACTGCCTTACGGGCAGAACAGAAAGACTACCGCGACCTGTCGTTTGACACCATCTGCGGCTATGAGGCTCACGGTGCCATTGTCCACTATGAGGCGACACCTGAAACCGACATTCCCATAGCCCCCCAAGGGCTGGTACTACTCGACAGCGGTGCGCAGTATCTTGACGGCACCACTGATATTACCCGGACCATAGCCCTCGGTCCATTAACCGACGAACAGCGCTGGGCTTACACATTGGTACTGCGCGGACACATTCAATTGGCTATGTGCAAGTTTCCCCGTGGAGCATCAGGCACTCAGATGGATGTCCTGGCTCGCCAGTTTCTCTGGAGAGAAGGACTGAACTACCTGCACGGCACAGGACATGGCGTTGGACAGTATCTTAGTGTACATGAAGGTCCCCACCAGTTCCGCATGGAGTGGAAGCCAGCTCCCTTTGTTCCAGGCATGACCGTCACCAACGAACCAGGCATCTATCTGCCAGGACGCTTTGGCGTGCGCATTGAGAACACCATGTTGGTCACACCCTACATGACTACAGAATTTGGAGAGTTCCTACAGTTGGAACCACTTACACTATGTCCTATCGACACGACACCCATCATGCGCGAGATGATGACAACAGAAGAGACCAACTGGCTCAATGCATATCATGAGAACGTATATAAAAATCTCGCTCCCCATCTGAACGATGAAGAGCGAGAATGGCTTAAACAGGCAACCCTACCCATCTGACATGGACAGGGTGCCTGATTTTTTCTACATGAAAGAAACAGGCATCACATCAGTTCGACGTTAACACCGTCAGACTTAATAAGTCCTTCCATACGCGCTTTGCCAATCAACTTTAAAGCCATCTTCTCGTTGACTCCCATGTGCTGCTTCAGACCTTTAATCAGACGATTCTGAGAAATGGATGTCTTGTCTGCCTCTTTGAATATCGTCTTAATAACACTGTTAAGCTGATCGACATTGTTGTGCAAAGACATACGATGAGTGTACTTGTAGTACACCAAGGCTATTCCTACAATTAGGATAATGCCAAAAATCAACATCGAGTTACTCATCCTATTAATAGTTTTAAAGGTTTTCTGCTACAAAAATACAAAATAATTTGTAAAAAAGTATTTTTATGAGATATTTTTCATATATTTGCCAAGAATTTTTTTAATTCGACATGTGAAGAATCTACTGCGCCCCATGGAAACAAGTTCTATTAACTAAGTATCGAGGAAATTACCTCCTGTCAGATAATTATAATACAATTAAGAATGAAAGCACGAATCGTAGATCAAGAAGAATTGATGAACCATGATTCACAATTCGATCGAATAAGGAGAATCATTGGTGCTGTATGCGGTCCCTTGTGTGCCCTTTTAGTTTGGATTACACCCATCACGGGACTCACTCCCGAAGCCCATCATCTGCTGGCCATCGTCACGCTTGTGGCTCTGTGGTGGATTACAGAACCTGTCCCCATTCCGGTGACTTCATTGGTAGGTCCCACACTATGCGTCGTACTCGGAGTGGTAAAGATGAAAGATGCCTTTGCCGCCTTTGCCAACCCGATGATTTTTCTGTTTATGGGCGGCTTTATCATAGCCAAGGCCATGATGGTCAACGGCTTGGACAAGCGCATTGCCTATGGTATCATATCCATGAAATGGGTGGGTAATTCGCCACGGCGCATCTTCCTGGCCATCGGCATGGCCTGCATGCTCTGCTCTGGTTGGATTAGCAACACCGCCACGGCTGCCATGATGTTTCCCATCGCACTTGGATTGCTGGAGGCCATCCGTGAAATGATGGCAGCCAATGGCAAAGAGATTGACCTCAGAACCTATAAATATGCAACAGGACTAATGCTCATGACGGCCTACGCCTGTTCCATTGGCGGCGTGCTGACACCCATCGGAACACCGCCCAATATCATTATGCTGGGCTTCCTGAACGAGTTAGCCGACATCCATATCTCTTTCTTCCAATGGATGATATGGGGCTTTGCTGCCATGATAGCCTACTTTGTCATCGCCTACCTTGTGCTGTGGCACATGTTCCCCGCTGACGTGAAGCATATCGAGGGTGCGCAAGAACTCATCCAACGTAAGACCAAGGAACTCGGCAGTTGGACTAAGGCACAAAAAAATACGTTACTTGCCTTTTGCGTGGCCGTGGTACTGTGGGTGACACCGGGCATCCTGAATATCATCTTCGGAGCCGACAGTGAAGAACTCAAGACTTACAACAAGTTCTTCCCTGAAGCAGTGGTAGCCATGGTAGGAGCATTATTGCTGTTTTTCCTGCCCGTTGACAAGCACTGGAAACGGATGACCCTGCAATGGAAAGATGCCGTTGCCGGTGTTGAGTGGGGCACCCTGCTACTCTTCGGCGGCGGTCTGGCCATGGGAGGCATGATGTACTCCACAGGACTCTCTGAATGGTTTGGCCAACAGATTATCAACATGCTGGGCGGCTCTCCGTCAGAACTTCTCTTCGTGGCTGTCTTCTGCGTTATGGCACTGCTGCTCTCCGAGCTGACATCTCATACGGCCGCCACCAACATGATTGGTCCGTTGGCCATCGGTGCTGCCATCACAGCCGGTTTCAGCCCCATACCGGTGGCCGTTGGCGTTGCCCTGTCATCATCACTGGGCTTCATGATGCCGGTTTCCACACCACCTAATGCCATCGTCTATGCAAGTGGCTATGTGCCCATTACAAAGATGATTAAGTCTGGAGTCATCATAGACTTCATCGGCATATCCATCGTGACAATTCCACTTGTGCTATACCTCGTCACCTGGATCGTCAAATAGTTAAACTTCTTCTAAACAAAACATATCACAACATGAAGATTTTAATATTACAAGCCTCCCCGCGCGCCAAAGGAAATACGGCATGGATGGCAGAAGTATTCAAAAGCGCTGCCGAAGCGGCAGGCGACCAAGTAACCCTGGTCAATGTGTCACATAAAAAGATTGCCGGCTGCCTGGCATGCGAATACTGTCACAACAAAGGAAACGGAACATGTATTCAGAAAGACGACATGCAAGACCTCTACCCACTGATGGCGGAGGCTGAAGTCCTTGTCCTGGCTGCCCCCATCTACTACTTCACCCTGAACGCCCAAATACAAGCGCCCATCCAGCGTATGTATTCTGTCAACAAGCCGGCAAAGGTCAAGAAAATGGCTCTGCTGATGTCATCCTATTCA
>CAMNOK010000069.1 GCA_946546825.1 uncultured bacterium | reverse complement strand
ATCGCGATTTTCGGCTCAAGTGTTCTTTGAACCAATGTGACAAAAAACTTGCAAGTGCAATACCGTCTGACGGCATAGGCTCGTCAGACAGTAAGGGCAATGACACAGCGTGATATCGAAGTAACCTTCATATCCGCGTGACCGCGATTTGATTTAAGGTTTGTTTCGGTCTGTTTTGACCTAATTTAATTGGTGAAGAATTCATGAAGAAGTAAAGCTGGTGAAACTAAAATAGAAACATAAATAATCTTTTCGATAGACGAAAATAAATACTATCCTTTTCTTCTTGCTTACTCAGAATTTTAGTACTTTTGCATCGAATTAACAACAGGACAGAAGAAATGAAAAATATATGTATCGTTGTGGGGGCACGCCCCAACTTCATGAAGGTGGCGCCCATTATCAGAGCCATTGAAGAAACGGGTAGGGAACGGGGTCTTTGCTACCAACTCGTCTATACTGGTTCAGAAAACGACCCGACATTGGAAGGCTCACTCTTCGAAGACTTGCAGATTGCGCGTCCTTCGGTCTTCCTGGGTGTGGATTGTGAGAATCTGAACGAGCTGACGGGTCAGGTGATGTCGGCCTTTGAACACTATCTACAGAAGCGCCCTGCAGACGTTGTCAT
The DNA here is from genome assembly GCA_946546825.1 of uncultured bacterium. Classification (GTDB taxonomy): domain Bacteria; phylum Bacteroidota; class Bacteroidia; order Bacteroidales; family Bacteroidaceae; genus Prevotella. Next base: position 5,730 of record CAMNOK010000069.1, on the reverse strand, counting down.
CGTGGTCGATGACCTGGCATCTACGATGGCGGTCTCCATTGTGACGAAGAAGCAGGGCATCAAGCTGGCACATATTGCTGCCGGAACACGTTCTTTCGATATCAACATGCCGAAGGAAATCAACCGCTTGGTTATTGACGGTCTGTCAGATATTCTCTTTACGGCAGGTATCAGCAACAACAGCAATGCCAACCGGGGAGGTACGGAACTGTCGAAGGTGTATATGGTGGGTAACATCCTGATGGACACGTTGCGCTTCAACTATCATAGACTGAAGGAGCCGGTGCTGGCCAAGGGCATGAGGGTGAAGGAGGGCGACTACCTCCTGCTCACACTGAACCGGAAGGCTCTTCTGGCAGACAAGGAAAACCTTCGCTGCATGTTGGAGACCATGGTGGAGCAGGCCGTCGGTCTGCCTATCTTGGCACCGCTTCGTGAGCGTGCCGCCAGCGTGGTGAAGGAGCTCATGGGCGAAAAGATTAAGATACAGCCGTCTTTCGGCTATCTGGAGTTTGGCTGGCTGATGGCTCATGCGCGGGGCATCATTACCGACTCCGGCAATGTGGCTGAAGAAGCCACCTTCTATGGGGTGCCATGCATCACGTTGAACAGCTACACCGAACATATTGAGACCGTAAAAGTGGGCAGCAACGTGTTGGTGGGAGAGGATGCCGACCTGCTGGCCAAAAGCATGAACGACATGGTGGGCGGCAGGTGGAAGAAATGTGCTATTCCCGACCGCTGGGACGGACGCACGGCGGAACGCATTCTCCAGATAATCAGTTAAGAGGGGAGTAAAAGAGGAAACTTAAAGGAAAGTAAACATGCTTCGCTTGTGGAAGTAAAAGAAGAAAAAATGGGATTTTTAAAAGCATTATTCAGTGGGAAGATAGAAACTGCGGAGGAGCAGGCCAAAGAGAAGGAGGCCCGCAACTTCGATGTATTAAAATATGATGGTGTGCGGGCCATGCGGGCCGGCCAGTTGGACTATGCCAAGGAGTGTTTCCTGCATGCTTTGGAATATCAGGATGACCTGGAGGTCAGGGAAAGTCTGGCCGATGTGCTGATACACCAGGGCGATCTGGAGAATGGCATGGAACAGCTGCGGGTACTGATAGCTGCCGAGGCAGACAATGTGGAGCTCCTCTTGAAGGCAGCCCATGTGGAATATATGCAAGACCACTATGACGAGATGATGGAGTTATGTCAGAAGGCCCTCGTGCTGAACCCGGAACAGGTGGAGGCTCTCTATCTGCAGGCTCGTGCCTATGAGGGACTCGGAAACCTGGTGACAGCTGTGGCAGTGCTGACACAAGCCATCGCCTTGAACGAAAACTATGGCAATGCCTATCTGCTTCGTGCTATGCTCCTCTTGAAGATGGGTGATGCGGCTGCGGCAGCACAAGATCTCGACTACCTCTTGGAACAAGTGCCTGAAAATGAGGATGTACTCTTAGAGAAAGCACGCGTTGAAAAGGCTTTGGGACATACCGATGACTCCCTGTCATATTATAATAAAGTGGTAGAGGCGAACCCTTTCAGAGTGGAGGCTTTTCGTGAACGGGGTGCCTTGAGACTGGAGCTGGGCGACAAGTCCGGTGCTACAGAAGACATGCGCACCGTGTTGGAACTGGACCCCGAGGCGGCCCAGGTCAGTGGAGAATTTCATTAATTTAAGTTTCGGGACACTTTTGAACAGGTCATCCGGACACTTTGAACAGGTTGTCCGGACAGGTTGAACGGGCCATCCGGACAGAGTGTCCGGGTCATCGGGACAGAGTGTCCGGGCCATCGGGACAAAGTGTCCGGCCCCATCCGGACAAAGTGTCCGGCCCCCCTTCGGACAGGCAAGCTCCGTTTAGTGCCCAATTCATAAAGTTCACTCATCATTCATCATGCTTAATGCCTCATGAACTTTGGCATGGGAGTGTTTACTTCCTTTTTCTTCTCTTTTCCTTCTCTTTTCCTTCTCTTTTCCTTCTCTTTTCCTTCTCATTTTCTTCTCATTTTCTTCTCATTTTCTTCTCATTTTACTCCCTTTTTTGAAGGGAAAACTGCGTTTTAAGAAATATTAACTCATTTCCTCACAATTTCCTCACACCTCACAAACCCTTTGTTTATCGGCTTTTCAGCTCACAGAATGAGGAAATGAGGAAAAAACTAAAAATAAAAATTCCTGGTGCGCGCACGCGCGCGCGAGAACTCCCTTTCTCGCCTGGCGCACAGCGACGCTTTCATAGCGAAGCGGAGAAGGAACTTCTGAAACTTATATCATGAAGTGATGATAAAAAATAAATTGGGTACATTACTAAATAAACGAGTAGCAAGAAAAAACGCAAAAAATCTTTCAAAATGTTTGGTAGGTTTAAGGAAAAGTGATAAATTTGCAGCGTTGAACAAAAACAATAAGAAACATGAGTCATCTGAATGCATACTTTTACGGCTATTATTTTTACTTTGCAGGAAACTGTGGAGCGGATGGTCGTAAGTAAGATTAAGACTCAAGGTTGAGAGAATAAAAAGATACAGACTCCGCTTCACAGTACAGTGAAAGCGGAGTTTTTTTATAAGAAACATGAAACGAATAGCAATACAAGGAGAACTCGGGTCGTTCCACGACATTGCCGCCCACCGGTATTTCGATGGTGAGCAGATACAACTCATCTGCTGTTCCACCTTTGAACAGGTTTTTGAACAGGTGAAGCGCGACCCAACGGTCATCGGCATGCTGGCCATCGAGAATACCATTGCCGGCTCGCTGTTGCACAACTACGACCTGCTGAGAGATTCGGGAACCACTATTGTAGGAGAGCAGCGGCTGCACATCGAACACTCTATCTGCTGTCTGCCCGAAGACTCGTGGGAAACCATCACCGAGGTGCACTCCCACCCGGTGGCCCTCATGCAGTGTCGTGAGTTCCTGGCAAACCATCCCGAACTGAAGGCTGTGGAAGCTGAAGACACCGCCGGTGCAGCTGAATATATCAAGCGCCACGGCTGTCGTGGGTGGGCCGCCATCTGCAACTCCAGTGCTGCCGATATGTATGGCATGAAGGTTCTGGAAAACAAGATTGAGGACAACAAGCATAACTTCACCCGATTCTTGATTGTAAGCAACCCGCGCAAGGCAGACTTCTTGCGCTCTTTAGAAAAGGCCGACAAGGCCAGTTTGGTGTTTTCACTTCCTCATGAGGAGGGGTCGCTGTCGAAGATTCTCACCATCCTGTCATTCTATAATATCAACCTGACAAAGATACAATCACTTCCCATCATCGGACACGAGTGGGAGTATATGTTCTATGTTGATGTGACCTATACCAACCTGACTCGCTACCGGCAGTCAATCGACGCTATCGCACCGCTTACAAAAGAACTCAAAATACTTGGAGAATATGAACAACATTAAACCAGCAGAAAGACTTAGCTCAGTTCAAGAATACTATTTCAGCCGTAAACTGAAAGAAGTGGCACGGCTCAATGCCGATGGTAAAGACATTATTTCCTTGGCCATCGGAAGTCCCGACATGCCACCGTCGGAGCAAACCATCAGGAAACTCTGTGAGGTGGCCCATGAGCCAACGGCCCACGGCTACCAGCCCACGATGGGTACGCCCGAGCTGCGCGAGGCGATGGCCAGATACTATAAGACGACCTATCATGTCGATGTAGACCCAGCAACAGAGGTGCTGCCTCTGATAGGGTCGAAGGAGGGCATCCTGCATGTCACCCTGGCCTTTGTCAATCCCGGAGACACTGTGCTGGTGCCTAATCCGGGCTATCCCACCTATACGTCGCTCTCGAAACTGCTTGGAGCAAATGTGGAGTATTACGACCTTAAAGAGGAGAACGGATGGATGCCCGACTTTGCCGACTTGAACAGCCGTGACTTGTCTCACGTGAAGCTGATGTGGACCAACTATACACACATGCCTACGGGAACTCCAGCCAGCCAGGGACTCTATGACCGCCTGGTGGAACTGGCACGTAGAAAGGGCTTCGTCATCGTGAACGACAATCCTTACTCGCGCATCCTCAACGACAAGCCGCTGTCAATCTTCAACGCCTGGAACTGGAACGATGACCTGCGCGGCGCGGCACGCGACTGCTGCATCGAACTCAACTCTATGTCGAAGAGCCACAACATGCCGGGATGGCGTGTGGGTATGTGCATTGCCAAGCCGGAGTTTACCTCATGGATACTGAAGGTGCAGTCGAACATAGAGAGTGGTATGTTCCGCGGCCTGCAGCTGGCTGCTGCCGAAGCCCTCAACACGAATAGCGACGAGTGGCATGAGGAGCACAACATCAGTGTATATGCCCGTCGTCGCCGCCTGGCGGAGGAAATCATGGACGCGCTGGGGTGTACCTATAATCCTCAGCAGGTGGGCATGTTCCTCTGGGGACGCATTCCCGACTCGATACAGAATGTGGAAGACCTGACTGAGCTCGTGCTTCACAAGGCTCGTGTCTTCATAACCCCAGGTTTCATCTTCGGAAGCAACGGGGAACGCTATATCCGCATCTCCCTCTGTGCTAAAGAAGAGAAGATGAAGCAGGCATTGGAAAGAATCAAGAAAAACATCTAAAGATATGGAGTTAGATTTACAACCATTAAGATTACCGAGTGACAATGAACGCCCATTCGTCATTGCCGGCCCCTGTTCGGCAGAGACTGAAGAGCAAGTGATGACCACTGCCCGCCAGCTGAAGGAAAAAGGCTGTCATAACTTCCGTGCCGGTGTGTGGAAGCCCCGCACCAAGCCCGGTGGCTTCGAGGGTAACGGCGAGATGGCGCTGCCCTGGATGCAACAGGTGAAGAAGGAAACCGGCATGCTGGTTTCTACTGAGGTTGCAACACCCGAGCATGTGGAGCTGTGCTTAAAGTATGGTATCGACATCCTGTGGGTGGGAGCCCGCACTACAGCCAATCCCTTTGCTGTGCAAGCCTTGGCTGACGCACTGAGGGGCATTGACATACCGGTGTTCGTGAAAAACCCAGTCAACCCCGACCTGGAACTGTGGATTGGTGCCCTGGAGCGTCTCAACCAGGCAGGCGTGAAACGACTGGGAGCCATTCACCGCGGCTTCTCTTCCTACGACAAGAAAATCTACCGCAATGCTCCCCAGTGGCAAATTCCCATAGAGTTGCGCCGCCGTTATCCGGCCCTACCCATCATCTGCGATCCCAGCCATATCGGAGGTCGCCGCGAACTCATAGCCCCGCTTTGCCAGCAAGCCATGGACCTGGGAGCCGACGGTCTGATAGTGGAGAGCCACTGCGACCCAGACAAAGCCTGGAGCGACGCCAAGCAACAGGTAACACCAGACGTTCTCGACTACATTCTCTCGCTGCTTGTCATTCGTGATGAGACCGTCACCACGGAGGGAATCACCCAGCTGCGCCACCAGATAGACGAACTGGACAACCAGCTCATGGACCTGTTGGCTAAGCGCATGCGGGTGTGCCGTGAGATTGGACAATACAAGAAGGAGCATAACATGACCGTGCTGCAGACCAACCGCTACAATGAGATCCTGGAAAAGCGCGGTGCACAGGGAGCTCTTTGTGGCATGGGAGCAGAGTTCGTAGCTCAGGTCTTCGAGCACATCCATGAAGAAAGCGTGCGTCAGCAAATTGAAATCATTAATAAATAATAGGAGTTAGTGATGATTGAAAAATAATATTCATTAATCGTAGCAAGTTATTCTTTAATCATCACTTAATGGGAA
>CAMNOK010000068.1 GCA_946546825.1 uncultured bacterium | reverse complement strand
TTGTGTCTTTGACCCGGAGTTACGGGTTTTAATTTACGTACTGCCATTTCTTATTTAAATATTGCTATAAAAATCAATTGTATCGCCCTCCTTGAGAGTAACGATAGCCTTCTTGAACGCGTTCTTCTGACCTCTCACGAGACCTGCCTTTGTGTAGCGAGCTGAGCGTTTGCCGGCATAGCGGAGCGTGTTCACGTCTTCTACTGTAACATGATAGAGTTCCTCAACCTCTTTTTTGATCTCAAGCTTGTTTGCCTCAGGACGAACAATGAAACCGAAACGGTTGGGCTTCTTCTCAGTAATATTGGTCATCTTTTCTGTGACCAGCGGTTTAATGATAAATGCCATAGTTCAATGTCTCCTTTTTTACTTGTTTAAGATCGTATCGATAGACGGCAGAGAATTTTCAGTCACAACGACGACATCGGCATTCAACACCTTGTATGTATTGAGCGCAGACGCAGTCATAACCTCGGTCTTCTGCAGGTTACGAGCCGATAAATATACATTTTTATTCACACCCGGCAAAAGAAGAAGGACCTTCTTGCCATCAACTTTAAGATTCTTAGTAACATTTACGAAATCTTTAGTCTTGGGAGCTTCGAAGTTGAAGTCTTCTACGACAATGATGGCATTTTCCTGAGCCTTATAGGAGAGGGCAGACTTACGAGCCAGCACCTTTACCTTCTTGTTCAGTTTGAAGCCGTAGTCGCGGGGCTTAGGACCAAACACGCGGCCACCACCCTTCATCAGCGGAGAGTTGATATCACCATGACGTGCACCGCCGCCGCCCTTCTGGCGTCCGAGCTTGCGTGTAGAACCAGCGTGCTCACTTCTTTCCTTAGCCTTGGCTGTGCCCTGGCGCTGGTTGGCGAGATACTGCTTTACATCCAAATAAATAACGTGATCGTTGGGTTCAATGCCGAAGATAGCTTCGTTCAACGTAACCTTTCTTCCGGTCTCCTGACCATTGATATTTAATACGCTTACTTCCATCTTTACTTATTGATTAAAACGGTTGAACCATTACATCCAGCTACTGAACCCTTCACAAGGAGAAGGTTGTGCTCTGGAATCACTTTTAACACTCTAAGATTCTGGGTCGTCACTCTGTCACCACCCATACGGCCGGCCATACGCATACCCTTGAACACCTTTGCGGGATAAGAGCAGGCACCGATTGAACCTGGCTTACGCAGACGGTCGTCCTGACCGTGAGTAGCCTGACCTACACCACCGAAACCGTGGCGCTTCACAACACCCTGGAAACCTTTACCCTTAGAGGTGCCGACTACATCGACAAACTCTGCATCAGCAAAGAGCTCCACGTTGATAGTGTCTCCGAGGTTGTGTTCCTCGTCAAACTTGAACTCGGCCAAGTGCTTCTTCGGTGTTGTTCCGGCCTTCTTGAAGATTCCCATCATTGGCTTGGTGGTATTCTTCTCCTTAGCCTCTCCGAAAGCAAGCTGAACGGCGGTGTAGCCGTCTTTCTCAACTGTCTTCACCTGAGTAACAACACAAGGACCAGCTTCGATAACAGTGCACGGCACATTCTTGCCGTCGGCACTGAAAACGGATGTCATTCCGATTTTTCTTCCAATTAATCCTGGCATTTCAGTTTAAATTTAATAATAATGTGTAATATATTTCTTTCTTTTTAAGCGCCGCGCTAACCCAGCTCTGTAGAACACACTTAAAAAGGGAAGACTCACTTCTTCGCTATTGAAGGTTAAGTTACTCTTTCTCAGCGTATTGTTAGCATAAGCCAGCGCAATACTCATTTTGCGGCTGCAAAGGTACACATTATTATTCATTCATACCATACATCTACCCTCTAATTTGTATGGATTTATAGATATTTAACACTATTAATGGTTTTTAAGGCACAAAACATGGTTTGAACAGTATAAGTTGCTTTCTCACCCACCCCAAACAAATGGATAAATAATGAGTATGTGAGGTTCGTGACTTATACCATCATATTATAATAAGGTAAACCTTGAGGCATGAGAAACACTGATTCTCCATGCTTCAAACGGTATTTTCATGAAATAAAACGAAGGATGCGTGGCATTATTCCAAACTATTTCGTATCTTTGCGGCGAATAACACACTTTAACATCGAACCCAAGATTCTAAAAAACATATACCTATGAAAAAACTTCACTTAGCAATTATCACATCCATGATGGCATTCAACATGAGTGCCCAGCAACTGGCCTTCCCTGGTGCCGAAGGCTATGGTGCCTATGCCACTGGCGGCCGCGGCTGCACCGTGGTACATGTAACCAACCTGAACGCTGCCGGCACTGGCTCATTGGCCGATGCCGTGAGCCAGCCCAACCGCTTCGTGGTGTTCGACGTGGGTGGTGTCATCGACATCACCGGAAAGAGTATCACCATCAGCAGCAACATCACCATTGCCGGGCAGACAGCTCCGGGCGAGGGCATCACCATCTATGGCGGACGCGTCATTGCCTCCAAGGCAAAGAACGTCATCATACGCTATGTTCGCATGAGAGGCGGCAAAAGCATCAACAGCAGCAAATGCACGCTGACACTCGACGAATGTCAGAACTTCATCATGGACCATTGCTCCGTGTCATGGGGTCCCTGGGACAATGTCCACATCAAGGATGCCAACAACGTGACGTGGCAATACTGCATCAACTCAGAGGGCATCGAGCCGCAACGCTTTGGCTCTATCACCGACGGCACACGCAACTGGACCATCCACCACTGCCTGTGGGCCGACAACAAGAGTCGTAACCCGAAGATGAAGTGTTATGTACAATATTATAATAATGTGGTATATAACTATGCCATGGGCATCATCGGAGGGCACTCTGCTGCCGACAACTACCAGGATGTCATCAACAACTATTTCATTGCCGGACCAGAAGGCTCACAGAAGTATTTCGATGACTGGACAGCCACCGACCACCTATATAGTGCCGGTAACTACTATGACGGCAACCGCGACGGCATACTGAACGGCACTCTCATCACTGATCACCACAATGCCACGCCGATGGCCAACCCTAACTTCAACACTTCACACCCAATGAATGTAGAGACAGCAGAGAAGGCCTACTACACCATCGTTGACCATGTGGGGGCATCGCGTGTACGCGACATTCACGACAAGCGCATCATGGAACAGCTCACCTCGCTGGGCACCAAGGGAAATTTCATTGCCAACGAGGACAACGTGGGAGGCATAGGCTCCGTGGCCAATGGTCCCAAGCCGAAGGATACCGACAACGACGGCATGCCCGACGACTGGGAACTCATCAACAACCTGAACCCCAACCAGAATGATGCTGCCTCCTATACGCTCGGAGGCGGCTATACCAACATAGAGCACTATGTGAACAGCCTGGCCCAAAAGAGCAGCTATCTGATGTATCCCGTAAACCCCATGGCAACACTTCTGAATGCCACCACCGTGAGGCTGAGCTGGATGAACGGCGAAGCAGAAACGGCCTCGGCCATCGTGGTAGAGCAGTCAGAAGACAACAAGTCTTTCACTGAGATTCAACGACTGGCGGGCAATGCCACGGAAACTACCGTCAGCGGCCTCACTCCAGACAAGGTCTATTTCTTCCGCATGAAGACACTCGGCACCAATGGCATCGAGTCGCTCTATTCTGCCACGGTGTCTGTGAACGACGAATTCATGCGTCCCGGCGGTGGCACACGGGCCGGCATCAACCCCTTTACACCCAAGGAGGGAAAACTCTATCGCATCGTCAGCTATGCCACCATCCCCTATAACTCGGGCACCTCACTGCAGGGCACCCCAAAATATCTCACGTTTAACGACAACGGCACACTGGGTGCCACAGAGAGCTACCAGTGGGACGACCCCGCCCTGCTCTGGAGCATCAAGAGCGTTGACGGCGGGGTGAACATACAGAACTATGGCAGCAAGAAATATATAGCGGCAAGAAACAACACCATCGCCGGTGCCGACCGTATCGGCACATCCGACACTCCCACCGTGCTGACCATCAACTACACAGGCGACCAGCAGCCGTCGCAGTCAGGACTCTACGGACAGGTTTCCATGTACCGCATCAACAGCCCGTCGTCCAACAACCAGCAGATCAGAGCCCGCGGCTTTGCCGATGACTGGATATGGGGCTCCGGAACCTTCGACCGAGCCGACATGATCTTCACCTTTGTGGAGATTGATGCCTCACTGGTGAAAGTTTTTCTCAACAAGTTCACCAGTACCTTGCAGAGCGCCCTTGTCCTGGCCAACGGCGCACAGACCGATGTGACGCTGGGCTACCCTACCTCGGCACTCACCGAACTGATGAATGCCATCTACCAGGCACAGGAGTTTGAAGCACACATCAGCGAACAGACCACACAGGAGGAAATCAACGAACAGGTGAGCAGCCTCAACGCAGCCATCACCGCCTTCAACAACAAACGCATCTACACCTTTGAAGGCTTTTCCACCGATATGGCCTATCTGATCTACAGCTACGGAACACATCCCAATGCAGGGGCTTCCACTGCCGACGGCAACACCGGGCGCCGATACCTCTACACCATAAAGACCACCGACGGACTTCGCGACTCCTTGGTCTATCGCATCGGTCTCTCCGAGAACACCATCAACAGCGGAAAGAAAGACCCGCTGGCATCCGATGCTGCAGCCCTGTGGGTCTTTGAGTCGGCAGGCAACGGACTGGTACGCGCCCGCAACCAACGGTGCGGTGCCTATCTGCAGATTGCCAACCTTCTCTCATCGTCACCCGTCACCTTCCGACCTTACTACGCCAAGCACGACAATGGCAAAATGGCGTTTTTCCTCGATGCCAGTCATAGCGGCAACAAGCTCTTCAACGTGGGCTCCCCGGATGCCGACGGCAAGGGAGGACCTCTCGAGTATTTCAGCCTTCATGCCGACCGCACCCGACTGCGCTGGGTCATCGAAGAAACCGACATTGAGGCCGCTTTCACATCGGCGGTAAAAACGCTTCAAGCCCCTGGAGCCGTCACCCGACGCTTCTTTAACCTACAAGGCATGCCCCTACGTCACCGCCCTGCCACAGGCATCTATCTGGAACAAACCACCCTATCCGATGGTCACACCAATGTAAGGAAGGTGCTTGCAAAATGAGACTTCACAAGCCGACATCCTCATAAAACCAGTCATAAAACAGAAGAAGAATGAAGAAATCAAGACAATGGATGCTGACCGCCATCCTGACACTCTGCGGCCTTGGCGCAAATGCCAACGACGGCGTGTTCTATGTGAACGGCAACCACCTGGTACCCGTGCAGGAAACCGACATCACACTGGCAAAGGAGGTGCTGACCATCAGCCTCTGCGATGACGGTTACGCCAGCGTAGATGTGAAGTATGAACTAAACAACCCGGGAACAGCAAAGACGGTGGTGATGGGCTTCGAAGCCTGCGCCCCCTACAACGATGACACAGCATTCAACCCCCAGGGCATACATCCCTACATATCAGACTTCACTGTTCACATGAACGGCGAGGAGCTGGCCTACAAGAACGCCGTGGTGAAATCTGAATACGGCGTGGACTGCGACTTCCAGCCGCTCAACCTGAAGGAATGGAAGGCCTACGGAGAGGTAAAGATGAGAGACGGCGAAGACCTGCCCCACAACGCACTGCTCTATTCGGAGCAGCGCGACAGCCTGATACCGTTCGCCTACGCCTACTACTTCGTGGCCCGATTCCAGACAGGACGGAACACCGTCCACCACACCTACCGCTACCGCATGAGCTACGGCGTGGGCCGCACCTTCGAGATACCCTACTGGCTCAAGCCAGCCATGCGCTGGGCCAACCGCCAAATTGACGATTTCACCCTGCGCATCAAGGCCACCGACACGGCCAAACACTTCTTCCTGGCCGACTCGCTCTTCAGGGCGGCCCCCTTCTGTGTGACCGAGGGCTGCGGCAAGATGAGGAAAGCAAAAGACTGGGATGTCGAATGTATGGAATTCACACTCCGTAACGGCACCGTGGAGTGGCACTCCAGAAACTTCAAGCCCCGGGCCGACATCACCATCCAGTCGGCCGAACGCATCAACTACGACCACTTCATCCTGGGAACATTCTACGACCGCAGCGAAGCCTACATGCCTGGCGGCTACATGATGGAAATCGAAAAGGTAGCCGACCGAGAGCGCATTCTGCGGAACCTGCCTTATGCCCATCGCGGCTATGTCTTCAAAGACAAAAAACTTCGGAAGTATTTCAGTCAGTTCTGGTGGTACATGCCCGACGCCAACTATCAGCCATCCACCGCCGACTTCACGCCAAGGGAGTGGAAACTCATCAAAGAACATCAATAACGATGGCCCTTCGTTCTCTGCATATCAGGCCTTTTATCGGCAGAAAACAGCCCTTTCATCATCTAAAAAGATTCCTTCCATCTAGTAAAATAAATTATATTACAAAGTAAAATAAATTATATTGCAAAGTAAAATAAATTATATTGCAAAGTAAAATAAATTATATTACAAAGTAAAATAAATTATATTGGTCGGTAAAATAATTTATTTTGGTTGATGAGTTCAGTCTTATTAGAGGACAAACGCAATCTTCCTGTATGATAAAAAAATCCGAACCGCCAAGCGATTCGGATAATTTTTATATTGCTGTCCGCTAAAACGGCTCAGCGGATTTACCCGGTTGGTAAAGCTTGAGCTAATCAAGAATAAAGTGT
>CAMNOK010000067.1 GCA_946546825.1 uncultured bacterium | reverse complement strand
TTTTGTTCTATCAGTTTTCACGTTCTATCACAAAGTCGAGGTAGCTCTTCAGAGCCCGCTTGATGGACTCATCCCCCACCCTTTCGTTCAAGAACTTCATGGCCTCACGATGGAAGTCCCACATTCTCTTCTCGGCATATTCTATTCCCCCATGCGTCTTGGCATATTCCACCAACACGGCAATTTCATCCGGGTTCACCGTTCCTGCCTTTACCTTCTTGGCCAGGGTAAACATAGAGTCGAAGGGGTGGGCATTGAGCGCATAGATGACAGGCAGCGTCAGCTTTCCCTCTGCCATGTCGTTGCCCGTAGGTTTACCGATCTCTTTGGAGTCGTAATAATCGAAGATATCATCGCGTATCTGGAAGATGATGCCCAAGTCCTGACCAAACTTCTTGGCAGCGGCAACGTCGTCGTCTGTAGCCCCTACCGACAAGGCCCCGATGCCGGCGCAAGCCTCGAAGAGAGCAGCCGTTTTCTGCTTGATGACCTGATAATAGACCTCTTCGGAGATCTCTTGGTTCTGGATGTTGGTGAGCTGCAAAATCTCACCGTTGGAGAGCACCCTTCCTAAGTCTGAGAGGTATTCCACGATAGCCTGACTTCCTGTTTTGGACACATTCAAGAGTGCTGTAGAGAGAATGAAGTCGCCCACAAGAACGGCCACCTTGTTATTGTAAGAAGCATTCACAGAAGCCTGTCCGCGGCGTTCCTGACTCTCATCGACCACATCGTCGTGCACCAGGCTGGCCGTGTGGAGCAGTTCCAGTCCAACGGCTGCCCGCAGCGTCGTCTCCGTCACCTGGCCAAAGTTTTTAGACATCAGCAGGATGAGCATGGGGCGCATCTGCTTGCCGGCACGTTGGCGAATGTGTTCGAGAGCCTCGGCCAGCATGCCGTCTCCATACGTCATTTGTTCCCTAAACATTTCGATGAAATCGTTCAGTTCTGCAGCAATAGGTTTCTTGATCTGTGAAAGGTAATCTGTCATAGCTAAAAATTTGATACAAAATTAATCATTTCCTCGAGATAAATCACAAAAAATTCGTAATTTTACACACAAAAAAGGAAAAAAAGAATATATGCAACAGAAACTCTTTCTACTTGATGCCTACGCACTCATCTTCCGATCATACTATGCGCTCATCAAGAATCCACGCATCAATTCCAAAGGACTGAACACCTCAGCAATCATGGGGTTTGTCAATACACTGAATGAGATTATCACCAAGGAGCACCCCACCCACTTGGCCGTGGCCTTCGACCATGGCCTGACGTTCCGTCACGAAGCGTTTCCTGCCTATAAGGCACAACGCGAGGAGACGCCCGAAGACATCCGCCTGTCGGTTCCCATCATCAAAGACATCCTCACAGCCTGGCACATACCCTGCCTGCAGGCCGACGGTTTTGAGGCAGATGACGTCATCGGTACCTTAGCGATGAAATCTGGAGAAATGGGCGTTGAGACCTATATGCTGACGCCCGACAAAGACTATGGTCAGCTGGTTCGTGACAACGTGTTTCAGTTTCGTCCCCGTCATGGTGGTGGCTATGAGAAGATGGGGCCACGCGAAGTTTGCGAAAAATATGGAGTTTCCACCACTGCCCAAGTCATAGACCTCCTGGCCCTCATGGGTGACTCTGCCGACAATTTTCCCGGTTGTCCCGGTGTGGGTGAGAAGACAGCCGCCAAGCTCATCAGTGAGTTCGGCTCCATCGACAACCTCCTACTCCACTCCGACAAGATCAAAGGAAAGCTTCGCGAAAAAGTTGAAGCTGCCGTTGACGACATCCGCATGTCGAAATTCCTGGCCACCATCCGAACCGATGTTCCCATCACCCTCGACCTCGATGCGATGAAACTCCAGGACCCCGACGAAGCCAAACTGAGAAAACTTTTCAACGAGTTGGAGTTTAAGACTCTTGCCGACAAGATTTTAAACAAGACTGAAAAAGTATTAAAACCTGTTAATGGACAGCTTGATTTATTTGCAAATTTTGCGACCGAGGGGACGGAAGCTCCCAAAAATTCAAATTTTGAGAGCCTTAAAACCACTCCTCACGATTATCAACTCGTTGAGAATGAAGAAGATATCAGAAGACTTTGTGACTTTTTTAGGACAAAACAAATTTTAAGTCTGGACACAGAGACCACTTCCACCAATGCCATGGAGGCCGAACTCGTCGGTTTGAGTTTTTCCGTTGAGCCCAAAAAGGCATTTTATGTTCCGATTTCCTCAAACCGTGAAGAAGCCCAAAAGATTGTTAATATATTTAAAGAGGTATATGAAGACCCGAAAATTTTGAAAGTGGGTCAAAACATGAAGTACGACCTGGAGGTGCTTCAAAGCTACGGCATCCATCTCCAGGGTGCGATGTTTGACACCATGCTTGCCCACTATGTGTTGCAACCCGAGTTGCGTCACAACATGGACTACCTGGCAGAAGTCTATCTGAACTACCACACCATACACATTGACCAACTCATTGGCCCACGCGGAAAGAACCAGCTCAACATGCGCGACCTCTCCCCTGCCCAAGTATATGAATATGCCTGCGAAGACGCCGACATCACGCTTCAGCTCAAGGAAGTGCTGGAGGCCAAGCTCAAAGAGTCGGGCTACGAACATCTTTTCTATGACATAGAGATGCCCCTGATGCCGGTTTTGGCAGAGATGGAGCTGAACGGCGTTGTCATCGACACCGACTCCCTGCAGGAGACTTCGCGTCTCTTCACAGAGCGCATGTGTCAACTGGAAAAAAACATCTATGAGCAAGCCGGAGAACAGTTCAACATAGCCTCTCCCAAGCAGGTTGGCGACATGCTGTTTGGCAAGATGAAGATTGTGGAGAAGCCGAAGAAGACCAAGACCGGCCAGTTTGTCACCTCCGAGGAGGTGCTCCAGCAGCTGCAACACAAGGCTCCCATCGTCTCCGACATCCTTGCCCACAGAGGTCTGAAAAAGCTCCTCGGCACCTATGTCGATGCCCTTCCGAAGCTCATCAACCCTGATACTGGCCACATCCACACCAGTTTCAACCAGGCTGTCACGGCCACCGGTCGTCTTTCCTCCTCCGACCCCAACCTGCAGAACATTCCCGTGCGCGGTGAAGACGGCAAAGAGATCCGCAAGTGCTTTATCCCCGAGCCCGGCTGTCTGTTTTTCTCCGCCGACTACAGTCAGATAGAGCTTCGCGTAATGGCCCACCTCTCTGAAGACCCCGCCATGCTCGAAGTGTTCCGCGAAGGCAAAGACCTGCATGCCGCCACCGCTGCCAACATCTATCATAAAGACATCAGCGAGGTGACCCGCGACGAGCGTACAAAGTCCAAGCGTGCCAACTTCGGCATCATCTACGGCATCACCGCCTTTGGTTTGGCCGAGCGGTTGGACATACCGCGCGACGAGGCCCGCCAGCTCATCGACGGCTTCTTTGCAACCTTCCCACAGGTTCACAGCTACATGGAGCAGGCCAAGGAGCGGGCCCGCCAGTTGGGCTACGCCGAGACGCTGTTCCACCGTCGGCGCTACCTGCCCGACATCACGTCGCACAACGCCACCGTGCGCAACTTTGCCGAGCGCAATGCCATCAACGCCCCCATCCAGGGTTCTGCCGCCGACATCATCAAGGTGGCCATGATTCGCATCCATCAGCGCATGAAAGAAGAAGGGCTCAGAAGCAAGATGATACTACAGGTGCACGACGAGCTGAACTTCTCTGTCTATCCCGAAGAGCGCGAACAGTTGGAACAGCTCGTGCTCCAGGAAATGCAGCAGGCCTATCCCCTACTCGTTCCGCTGGTGGCCGACTGCGGATGGGGCTCCAACTGGCTGGAAGCTCATTAAAAAACCACATCGGTCATGAGTCTCTTCCCTCTCATGACCGATGCGTGTTAAAATTATTCACAATTGTGTGCGTTAACATAATTCTTATTAATCTTTGTTAATATCGACAGGCGCGTGATACATTTTATATGAAAAAATCTTTAACTTTGCCACCCGATTTTGCTGACAAAGGGTATGAAAATAAGATATATCGGCCTGTCAGTACTGGTTTTAATTGCCACATTCAACTTATATGCGCAAAAACTGGTCGAAGCCGAAAGTGTCAAACTGAGCAGATTCGCCGATTCAGTATGCGTGGAAATTCCCATACAACTGAAAGACGTCAAGGTGGACAGAAATGAAGTTCTGCTCATCAGGCCAATACTGACCTCTCAGGAAGACACCTTGGAGTTGCCCTCAGTGGGGATTTACGGACGCGAGCAGTATTATTACTACATACGCTCCGGCCGCTACCAGTTGCAAGGTGACAACGACATTCGAATAAGAGAAAAAAACAAACCAGAGGTTCTGGACTACTGCCAGACCATTCCCTACCAGGCGTGGATGGGAAAGACAAACATACAAGTTAACATGGAGACCAACCGGCGCTGCTACGGTGTCACGGGTGAACTCATCGAACAGGTGTATCAGGCACAACCCGTCATCAAGCCGGGAAAGATGGTGGTGGATACCATCCACGGAGTGGCCGAGGGTAGGTCATATATAGACTTTGTGCTCGACCGCACGGAGATCAAGCCCGACTACCACGACAACCATCGCGAACTGGCCAAGATAGACCACGCCATCGACTCGCTGCTCAACGACCCCTACACAACCGTCACCGCCGTGACCGTCAAGGGATGGGCCTCACCGGAAGGCCCCTACAGGCACAATGTAGAGCTGGCCCGCGACCGAAGTAAAGCCCTGCGCGAATACATCATACAGCGCCACCAACTCGACACGGCAATGGTCTCCAGCACCTATGAGCCCGAAGACTGGCCAGGCCTGAGAGAATATGTAGAGAAATCTAATCTCCCACACAAGAAACAGATTCTGGAAATCATCGATTCCGACAGAGAGCCCGACCCCAAGCTCCGACTCATT
Organism: uncultured bacterium; assembly: GCA_946546825.1. Taxonomy (GTDB): domain Bacteria; phylum Bacteroidota; class Bacteroidia; order Bacteroidales; family Bacteroidaceae; genus Prevotella. Next base: position 2,162 of record CAMNOK010000067.1, on the reverse strand, counting down.
CGTACAACTTATCAAGAAGACTTTGCGGACATCTTCGAGCATTCGCTGCCCTACCTGCGTCACTCGGACTTCCGCATAGACTATAAGAACTATGGCACAAGCACACGCCGCTATGAAAACGACACCCTCTGGGTGCTGCCCCAGACCGATGCCATCACAGCTTGTGTGATGCCTACGCTGAAACCCTTCCGTCCCATCGTGGCACTGAAGACCAACCTGCTGTTCGATGCCCTGCTGGCCCCCAACATAGAGATTGAGGTGCCCTTCGGCAAAGACAGGCAGTGGAGCCTGATGGTGGAAGACTGGTTTCCCTGGTGGCTCTTCAACCGCAACGCCCGTCAGAGCACCAATCCCTACCGACTGGCAGGCGTGCCCTACTACAGCAACAGCGCCAAGGGCTACCGCGATGCCTACGAGGTATGGCTCATCGGAGCCGAGCTCCGTCGCTGGTTAGGCAAGTGCTACCAGCGTCCCCTGCTGACGGGAACCTTCATCGGCCTCTATGTGGCAGGCGGGAAGTTCGACATCGAGCGCAAGGGGAAAGGCAACCAGGGAGAGTTCTTCTCCGCAGGAGCCACCATCGGCCACTCGTGGCCCCTGGCCAAGCGGTGGAACTTCGAGGTGTCGGCCAGTGGGGGAGTGGTCTTCGGACCGCGTCGCCACTACCACGGGGAGTTCGACGACACCCACCTCATCTGGGACTACAGCAAGGATTTCTTCTACGCCGGTCCCACCAAGCTCAAGGCCTCCATCGTGTGGCTGCTGAGCAATCCGTTTGAGAGAAAAGACAAGAAAAAAGATAAGAAAGCGCTCTTTGAAAAGACAACATACACAGAGGAGGACACCATACCCCTCCGACAGGAAGGAGGCGACCGATGAACACCAGAAGTCTCATCTCCAGATTGTCGTGCCTGCGTAGGGTAGGGGTGGTGCTCGCTGCAGCCATGCTCCTGCTGCTCACCTCCTGCGACCGCCGTCCGCTCGAAGTATATTTCGAGAACATGGTGCAGGTGAGAGTGGATGTCGATTGGATGTCGCGCTACGGAGAGCTGCCGTCGGGCATGACCATGGTGCTCTGGAACGCCAACGACTCGCTCTACCGTTCCCTGCCGCCCACCCACAACGTCACCTCGCAGAGCCTCTTCCTGGAGCCCGGCATTTACAAGCTCATCGTCTTCAACCAGAGCTACGACGAGTTCTCGTCCATCAGGTTTCAGGATGTGGGCAACCACAACCTCTTCTCCGCCCGGGCCAAACCCATCACCACCCGTGCACCGAGAAGATGGGACGAAGGCATGCACTTCATGTGCGACCCCGAGATGATAGGTGTTGCCGTTGACACCATCGCCATCACCGAAGAGATGATGCAAGACGAATACCTGCACTTCGTGGGCTACAAGCACCGCAACAACATACCCGACACCGCGCACTATGTCTTCAAGGAGGTGGTCGATCCGATGATCACGCAGCTCAACGTGCGCGTCATGGTGAAAGGCTACAGCAACATGCACTCTGTGGAGGGCAGCGTCTCGGGCATGAGCGACGGCTTCTACATGAGCCGTGTCGATAGAACCCAGGAAACCGGCGTACTGCTGCTCGACAACTGGAAGGCTGAACCCATAGAAGGGGAGGGCGACAAGGGATGGGTGAAGACCTCCATCAGCACCTTCGGACTGCCCTTCGGCAAGGAGCGCGTGGAAAACCGCGACTCCACGGACAACGTCCTCACCTTAGGTTTCCTGCTCACCGACGGCAGCGTGAAGAAGTTCACCTACAACGTAGGAAAGATCATGAAATACCTCACGCCCACGGGCGACGCCCTCACCAAGGCAGAGGTGCTCAAACACATCGAGGTGGAGATCATCATCGACGACCCCATAGAGAGTCCCGACCTGCCATACGTCGATCCGACCGACCGTCAAGCCAGCGGCTTCGATGCCCATGTCGATGACTGGGAGTTCGGCGGCACCTACGAAGTGAGCTTCTGACGCCCTCAGAACTCATACAGAGCATCATCAAGACAAAACATCAATATATAAGAAAAAAAAGAATATATCACATTTTATTAACAACTTTAAAAACTGAAAAGTTATGAAAAAACATTTATTTTTTGCTGCCACAGCATTAGCAATGCTGGCCAGCTGCTCACAGAGCGACGACCT
>CAMNOK010000066.1 GCA_946546825.1 uncultured bacterium | reverse complement strand
AGGGGTCGAAGAAGCTCAGCGACATTATGAAGCCTGGCTACCACCGCGGCTACTTTACGCTGAAGAAGGTGGGCGACACCTTCCTGAACTTCGAGACGTGGGGCAAAGGCCAAGTATGGGTGAACGGCCACGCCATGGGGCGCATCTGGTCGATTGGCCCGCAGCAGACGCTCTATGTGCCCGGCTGCTGGCTGAAGAAGGGCAAGAACGAAATCATCGTTCTCGACGTGGTAGGCCCGAAGCAGACCGTGGTCTGGGGTCAGGACAAGCCCGAGCTCAACAAGCTGCAGTTAGAGAAGAGCAACAAGCACAACAACATCGGCGACAAGCCCGACCTTAACAGTGCCACGCCTGCTGCCGCCGGCACCTTCAAGGCAGGCAACGGTTGGCAGACCATCAAGTTCGACAAGACTGCCAAAGGCCGCTACCTTGCCATCGAATGCCTCAATACCCAGAAGGAGGGCGACCGCGCGGCTATTGCCGAGCTCTACCTGCAAGGCCAGGACGGCAAGCGCATCTCTCGCGAGCCTTGGACCACCAAGTATGCCAACAGCGAGGAAGAGAACGGTAACCACACAGGCGACAAGGTATATGATCTGCAAGAATCGACTTATTGGCAGACTGAGAAAAGCGCCGCAGCTCCCCATTTACTGGTTATAGACCTCGGCAGCGAACAGACAATCTCTGCACTCGAGTATCTGCCTCGGGCAGAACAGGGAGCTCCGGGCAGCGTGAAGAACTTTAGAATCTTCATTTACTAATCAGACAGCGTTGAGAAGATTTCTCATACAAATAGTCACCCTCTTGGCCGTCGTGGTGGAATCACAGTCCATCACGGCGGCAACTGTTCCCGACACGACAGAAGTCTGCGTGTCAGCCCGCATCATCGATGCTGCGACGGGCGAGGCACTTCCCTTCGCCTCCATATATATTAATAAGGAGAAAAACACCATCAGCAACGCCGTAGGCGAATTCACTCTCATGGCATCGCCTGCCGATGAGGTACGCATCAGCTATGTGGGATTCCACACAAAGACTTTTCATGCCGACCGACTGCCAAAGGTTGTCAAGCTCACCTCCGACGGTCAGCAGCTCAACGAGGTAGTGGTCTATAGTGCCGACCACATCATCAGTCAAGTCTATAAGCGCTGTCTGAAGAGTTGGAAGAAGCACCGCAAGGATATGGCGAACATATTCTACCGACAGATTACCTACACTGACAGCCAGTGCACGACCTACCTTGAGTCGTTTCTGGCCAGCAGAACCGCCTTCTCACTTCGCAGCATGCAGCTTCTCACCGGCCGCTTTGTAGCCGTTGCCAGTTCGCTGACCACCAATCCCACCAATTTCTACACTTTTGCTCAGATTGAGCCCTTCAGCACAAAGAAGAGCTTCACTTTCAATGATCTCATCCCGCCCCTAAGTCCCAACTACCTCAACTATTTCGTGGTGGAGATGGAAACCATCCACAACAACGGCCGTCGCATGTATGTCATCTATTTCTATCCGCGTAATGACTACTACTGGACGGTAAACAGCCGCCTCTATGTGGATGCCGAGACATTCGATATTCTTAAGTTTGAGGGTGAGACGTGGAACAACAAAGTGGTGCACAGCAACAAAAAAAAGCACGACATCTGTCCTGTGGAACACACTTTCATGGTCACCTACCAGCTGGACAATGGTTTCTCGGAAATTCAGAGTGTGAGCTACGGCACACGCTACCACCATAATGACCACACCTATGAGACCACAGGGGTCATGTTCAACGTGGGTGACCGCTATGTACAGCGGCAAGATACCCAGTTACAACTTCCTGCCACAGGCACTCACGGCACACTGTCCGACGCCATGAAGAGGGCTTTCAGCGGACTCTCCTTTGATGGTAACCTGTTGCAGGAAATTCAGCAAAAAGGTATCGATAAGACGTTTTGGAAGGAAAACGAGATTGTAAAGCGTACACCTATCGAACAGAAGGCTGTCGAGATCTTTGAGCACGACAATCTGTTCGGATTGTTCTAAGTGAATGAATGTACTTACCTTTTTGTCGCTCCCTGGCCTCCCTGGCGCAAGAATTCATCGCCCAGGGTAAGAGGCATACACCTCACCGACTGCTGTCCACCCGACTCCCTGCTGTCGGCAAAATGTCCACGCAGCCGATAGCGCAATCCATCATATTCAAAGTCGCAGGTAAAGGTGAAAGCCAACCTTGGCATCTGTTCTTGTTGCATGTTTACATTCCGGCAATCCACAGTTTTGCGTTTTCCGGAACGACGGTTCACCACATGGGCACCGGTCACCAGGCAGTCCTTTCCCACCACCGTTCGCAGCGACACCATACAGGAGTCGTTCATTCGTGCTTGCCAGTAGATGGTCTGACCGATGTGACCTACGGTCTGTGCCTGTCCGCTGCCCGTCCACATGACAAGCAGCAAGAGAAGCATCCCAAGAGCTACATTTCTCATGGCTCCACCTCCTTTGTAACAAATCCTTTACCCGACAGGCCCTCAGCGCTGACATGAAGAGATCGCGAAAAACCATTGTTCCAGAACACAATCTTTGCCCTACCCTGTCGGTCGGTGAAGAGGTTCGGGTTCCAGTAGAGCGTGCGCCTGTAGTCACCCGCTTCAGGCAGTGGCTGTTTACTGTAGTCCACCCGGTAGAATTCGTCCGGTTCGCTCAGTCCCTGGAAATTGATGCGATAGCCATAGAAGTCGGGTTCAGGCAAGCCGGCAGGATAGAGAGAGTCGGTTTTAAAGCTGATGATGGATGTCAGCGGATGGTCGTTGCTGCGCTGTTTCTCACGGTCGTAGTGGAAAAGCAATTCCCGGTAGTTTCCTTCTTGGTGGATGAGAGAGCGGTCGTTGGCATCGGCATAGAGGTATAGCTTGCTGAAGTTCACATCGGGCGGAAAGAAATACATCTTGGCCGGCAGATTCTCGCCGGTGCCGTAGCGGTCCGGACTGACATATACCGGTTCGAAGCCATCATCCGTCACATTGACAAAGGTTTTGTTCATGCCATCAAGACCAAGTAGCATGAGAAGTTTGTAGTAGTTGTAGAACGACCAGTAGGCCTGATCAAACTTATAGTCCTTGTAAGTGCGCAAGCGGTTGAACACCTTCATGGAGTTTACCCTTCGGGCCTGTTCGGTCACGGTCGCTCCCTTCGTACTGTCGTTAGGCTGATGCTGCAGCTGGTAGCGTTCCATGTCAGCAAAATAGTTGTCATCGGCAAAATTGTCCTGTCGCAGTTCGTCGCGCTCTGCCCCCGGATGCCACCAGCCACCCAGTTGTGCATCCTGTCCCACCAGTCGGAAGTCGTCATCGTGGTGTTCATAGAGATTGGTATTAAAATGGAAATCATTGATGGAACCGAAGATATTAGACAGATAGGTCATCATTTCCCTAACATCCAACACCGCCACCGGCCTGACATCATGGAAGTTGTTCCATCGTCTGTGGCCCGTCTTCACCACCTGACTCAGTCGGTAGCTCTGCGACGACGGGTCATAGTAATGCAGGTCGGTAGTCGGCTTGGCTGTCGCCATGAAGTCTCGGCGGAAAATGTTCATATCCACCGGTTCGTTGAGTGCCTGCGTCTCATAGTAGTCGTAGTTGCGCGGAACAGGAGAATAGGGATTCAGCGGGATGACATGCTTATTCAGCAGGAACATAGGTCTCTTGTTTTTGAACACCGAGAAGTTATGTCCCGCAACTCCGGCCTTCAGATGTCCTATCTTTCTGGCACTCTGCTTGTTCAGCGTGAGCGACAGGCGCGAGTTGCCAAAGAACGGGTTGAGATTGAACATGAAGAAGCCCAGCGAGTCGGTTCTTACCTCTGCACTTGTCACATCCTCACAAGGTACCTGCAACTCTCCGTACACCCAGAGGGGCTCTGAGGGTTTCTTCCAGAAGACATAGCGATAATCACCATGGTCATCAACCACCCTCCCGCGGAAATTCAGACCACGTTCGATAGCCATGAGCGGTTGGAAAGGCTCCGGCTTCATCATACGTTCGAAGTCATAGCGTGTCCAGCCCTGCACCATCATCAGCAGGTCCAGAGCCTGGCGGTGCTCATGGTCGTCGGCTTCGAAATAATATTCTGGATGTGGAATGAAGCCTTTCAGTTCACTGCCCAACAACAGATAGCTCAGCATGGTGTCATCAGCATAGGTCGTATCGCGATACAGTCCGTCGGTGACAGCCACCGACAGGCGTCCAGCCGTTTCTACCGGCTGCCCATCTACATCAACCAGCCGACAGTCCAACTCCACCTTTCCGTAGGGCGCCAGTCCGGCCGTGTCAGTCGGCATACCTACCTGCAGGTGCAGACCATCCATGTCGTGACGGTTAACAAAGACTTCTCGCTGGGCCACCACCTTACCTTCTTCGGTGAAAAGGGTAAAAATGTTCACTCCCGTCTGCAGCGACTCTTTGTCGATGACGACGTCGGCACGCATGTTTGCTGACAGGTCGAGCACATCATAGTATAGAGTGGTGCCACGCGAGGTAACACTCAGTCCAAGCTGTTGTCCGGGGGTCTGTTCGTTGCGGGCCACCGTAGCATGTAGCGACCCGTTGGAAGAAAACACGTTGAGCACATATCCTCTCCGATGAGACCGTGGTAATTGAAAGCTATAGTTGTGTCCTTCATAGTTTACCAACAGCTTCAGGGAGCGGGGAGAGTCATCCTGGTTTTCATCAGCTTCATCGGCAGTAAAGCTGAAAAGCCCTCGTCCAGCATGTGCCGTGCGAAAAGTTCCTACGGTACGGCCATCGCGCTGCAGCCGACCTTCGATATTTAGGGTTCGTCCTTCAGTGGTGGATGCCTGGAAGGCAATGCGCGTGGGCACACCTCTCACCAGATTTCCTCCCTCGGGATAGAAAGTCATCTGAAGGCGGTCCTTGGGTTTCTCGGTCAGCGAGGCCGTAGCCTTGGCCAGCCGGGGCATGTGACGCTGGTCGTAGCGGCCGCTATCAACATGTTCATAGACAGGGAAGACGCGACTGAAGATGCCGGCGTTGCCTCGCAGATAGTGTTGGAAACGGTCGCCATAGAACTCTTTCGACAGAATGCCGGTCAGCCGGTCCCAGCCATGGCCGTTGCCGGGGGTAAAGTTCAGCATCCACGCCGTATAGGCTCTTACCTCATAGAAACCGGCATTCAACGTATCTTTCAGCATAAACGAGCCACTGGCCTGTCCATCTCTGACCATCAGCTTCTGGGTTTCCACAGGCAGTCCGATGGGATTTAGCAATTCCACATAGAGGATGCGGCTCAGCGGTGACGGGGCGAGGGTGGAGCCTTCCATGACATAGGCTTTATACCAGATGTGCTCACCTTTATAATAAGAGGTGTTATCGAAATGCAGATAGACCCGTTCCTGCGGGTTCACCCTGCCGAAGTTCTCAAAGTTCTCTTGCAGCTGGTTGAGCAGCGAGTCGGTCTGTGCTGCGGCATAAGGCTGCCACACAAACAGCGACAGGAGGTTAAGAAGTAACAGTTTCATCGTCTTCATCGTTTTTCACTCCATTTGGTTTGACGGTGCAAAGATAGAACCTTACATTTGCTTTTGCAAGGATTCACACTTCACAAAAACTTCACTTTTTTCATCGGCATGTTCCAAAAGACTCAGAAGGCCAGGACGAAACGGGTCAGCTCGTCGGCAGAGCCTTCACGGTTAAAGAGCTTTGTGTAAAGGCGCTTGCGGGCATTGGTGGAGGCCTGCTGGGTACGGTGAAAGATGTTCGACACTTCTACATTGGTGAATTCCAGTTTTAGTAACATGCACAGATGCAGGTCGTTGGTCTTTAGCCGGGGACAGAATGTCAGTAGGCGCATCACAAAGTTGTCGCCATAGTCGTTCAGGAACTTTTCCAACTCCTCCCACAACTCATTTTCGGCCATTCCACCGACAGTTCCGTTTCCCATCATGGTCAGCCTGCGACAGAGTTCGGTCTGGCGGAAGGCGGCCAACAACCGTTCATGTCTTTCCTGTCTGGTGCGCACGGTCAGCAGACGCTGTTCTTCCTGCTCACGTCTGATGATGAGCAACTGTTCCTGCAGGCGGTCATTATCTTGGCTGGCCTGCTCAATCTGTTTGGAGAGCTCCGTCACGTGCGCTTCTGCTGTTTCCATATATTCCGTGCTGCGACGGCGCATCAGTTCACGGGCTTGGCGGTAGCGCTCGGCCTGCACACGCAGCTTTCTCACACGACGGTGATAGCCCCAAGCCGTCAGCGCCACCACCGTCACGGCAACGACTATTGTCAGCACCCACCGCCAACGCAGGAGATGGTTCTCTCGCTCAACGAGAAGTTGGTCGGTGAGCGATGCCACCATGCTGCGCTGTTCCTTCATCGTATGGCTATTCAGACTGTCCATCACTGCGACGGTCTCCATGGCATTCAGCCACGCTTCTTCATAATGTTCGTCGTGGGCATCCTGCTGTGAGAGCAACATGGCTGCCGAGGCATGAGTCTTCAGGTTGTCACTGGCAAGGGCTCGCTGCAGGCAGATACGAGCGGAGTCTTCTTGTCCCACGGCTTGATAGACGCGTCCTAACGACAGCCACATCGGGCCACGGTCGGACACCTCTGTCCCAACCTGACTATTGGCACGCTGCAACAGGCGTCCCAACAGGTGACGGGCGGTCTTACCATCACCCACCCGCAGGGACAGCAAGATATGTTCTGGAGAAATTTCATCAGAGAGTTCTACATGGTTGGAAGCACAAATCAATTCCTCGGCACGACTCATACAATTGACAGCAGCGCCGACCATCTCCTCGTCCTGTTGCAGGCAACGAGCCATATCGCGCAGGGCAAAAATCATGGTCACGGTGTCGCGTTTGGGCGTCGCCATGTCCAACGTGCGGCGAAACCACTCCAAGGCCTTGGCATTGTCACCATCTGCCAGAAGGAGGTTACCGATATGGCTATAGGCCAGTAGGGCAAACTCACCCTGAGAATCTCCCTCTGCAGCAGCCTTCTGGTAGGAGCGCAGGGCACGGCCCTTCTGTCCGAGGTCGCTATAGACACGTCCCATCACATAGTGAGCCTTCTGTCGCTCGTCGTCAGTGCCATAAGCCTCAGCCCACTCCACGGCTTTCTCCATGGGTAAGGCGGAGACATGCTGCTGAAAGGCGCGGTCGGCCACCAGCGTCTCTTCAACGGTCTGCATCATTGCCTCCCTTCGGTCGTCGCAGGCTGTCAACAGTAACAACGACAAGAAAGCACTTACAATCATTCTTGTTTTCATCAATGCAAACATACAACTTATTCCAGACACCACCAAATTTGCGAGCAGGAAAAAGCAAACGACAACAGTGTTTTATAGTTAAAGAGGGTGTGTCAAAA
>CAMNOK010000065.1 GCA_946546825.1 uncultured bacterium | reverse complement strand
CGCCCTTGTCCTCACGGCTGCACGCCGTGAGAAGGAACAATCCAATGAGTATGATGAGCTTAATTCTCTTCAATAGAAAAAATTCTTCTGTCACCCTTTCGGGGGTTATATCTGTGTTCTATAAATGAAAGTCCGGATTCAGATAGGTTGTGATCGGATGGCCGTCAAGGAGGGAGGATGACCCTACCCCGACTCCTCCCACAGAGAGCTCCGGTGCCGTCTCTATCCTGATTTCATCCCACAGTCCTGCATCGAGGAATGACTGCAATGTGCTGCCTCCGCCTTCTACGATGAGCGACTGTAACTGTCTTTCGTAACAAGCCTGTATCGCTTCCTCAGGGCTTTTCACGAAAAGAAATCCTTCTTTTTCTTTGGCGGAGCAGCTGGAGGACAGGCAGATTCTGAAGGGATTCCGTCCACTCCATTCCCTGACGTCCAGACGCGGATGTTCCCGTTCCCAGGTCTTCCTGCCAACAAGGATGGCATCTTCTTCTGCCCGCAGACGGTGTACCAGCATCTTCGTCAATGGTGTGGAGATGGCCAGTGCCCTGCCATGGTCGTCCAAGAAACCGTCGGCTGTCTGCGCCCATTTCAGGATGATCCAAGGCCTGTGCTTCTGATGGAAAGTGAAGAAGCGGCGATTCAGCCATCGGCATTCTTCCTCCAGCACACCTACCGTAACTGCGATGCCTGCCTCCCGGATGCGCTGGATGCCACGTCCTTGCACCTTGGCAAACGGATCGACACAGCCCACGACAACACGTTTTACGCCCTTTCTGATAATCAGGTCGCAGCAGGGTGGGGTCTTTCCGTAGTGGGCGCAAGGCTCCAGACTCACATAGATGGTGGCATCTTTTAACAGATGCTCGTCTTCTGGTCGGACAGAGGCAAAGGCATTGACCTCAGCATGTCCTTCCCCACAACGTATATGGTAGCCTTCGCCAATGATACGCCCCGCCGTGGTCGGTTTCTCTTGGTCGGGAACAACGATGACGGCTCCCACCATTGGGTTGGGGCGCGACTCTGCACGTCCGTCAGCTGCCAGCTGGAGGCAGCGCCTCATATACCTTTCGTCTATTTCCCTTTGCGTCATTTCTGCCCGTTATTGATGATATGATGTGCAAAAGTACAAAAAACTTTCCTCTTTTCTCTTCCCTCTTTTATCTTTTTTGTACTTTTGCAGGTGATGAACTTTCGTGAACTTTACACTCGGCTGGTTGACATCTATGAACGAGGTGAGGCCCAAGCCATCGTCAGACTGTTGTTGGAAGAACGCTTCGGGCTGACGCTGGCGGAGGTGTTGGGCGGTGCCTTGGAACAGTTGTCGTCTGACAAGCAGAATGAGCTTGAACAATTGATGATGCGGCTGGAGACGGGAGAGCCCATACAGCATGTCCTTGGAAGGGCTGTCTTTTGTGGAAGGAAGTTTTCCGTTAGTCCCGATGTGCTGATACCTCGCCCGGAAACAGAGGAGCTGGTTGGCATGGTGCTTGCTCATTGTCGCGGAAAGTTGTCGGAGCAGAAGACAGGAGTTCCTATTCGCTTGCTTGATATAGGAACAGGAAGCGGATGCATAGCTGTCACGCTGGCGTTGGACATTCCCCATGCTGCGGTTACGGCTTGGGATGTTTCTGTCAAGGCATTGCAGGTGGCACGGGCCAATGCCTGTCGTCTGGGTGCCTATGTAACCTTTGAGGAACACGATGCCTTAAGTGCGACTGCAAGTGGTTGTTGGGACGTCATCGTCAGCAATCCCCCATACATCTGTTGTGAAGAAGCCGATGAAATGGAGAAAAATGTGTTGTCCTATGAGCCTCGTCAAGCCTTGTTTGTCCCGAATGAAGACCCGTTACTGTTCTACCGTGCCATCAGTGGGATGGCCCAAGAACATCTTGCCCCTGGAGGAACTGTATTCTTTGAAATCAACCCCCGCTTTGCTCTTGATTTGCAGGAGCTGGTCAAGGCGCAGGGATTCGTGCAGGTGCAATGCGTGTGCGACCAGTATGGGAAGGAACGCTTTGTGAAGTTTTGCTCCCCATCAGACTAATAAGGTATTTGCAAGATATGAGAACAGAGACCATTGACGAGAAGACAGCCTTGCAGCGACTTGCGGCGTTGTGCTCGCGGGGGGAACATTCCTCGGGTGAGATGTTGGAGAAGATGCGGCGCTGGGGACTTGATGAACAGGCCCAGGCGCGTGTGATGCAACGTCTGGTTGATGGACGTTATATTGATGATGTGCGATATACCCGTGCTTTCGTTCACGACAAGATAGCCTATGGCCAGTGGGGACGCCGTAAGATAGAGCAGGCGTTGTGGCAAAAAGGTGTTGACGAACATATAAGACATGAAGTTCTTGACGATGTTGACGACGAGGAATATCTCACCGTGCTGCGTCCATTGTTGAAGTCGAAGGCGCGAAGTGTCAAGGTTGCCAATGATTATGAGAAGCGGATGAAGCTGGTGCGCTATGCCTTAGGGCGAGGTTTCAGCTACGAGCAGATACGACGTTGCATGGATATTCCTGAAGACTATGCGGAAGATTAGCATGCTGAGCAGATTGCTGGATGTTCTCATTCCCCGTTACTGCCTGATGTGTGATACCAAGTTGGCCGTGACAGAGCGGTTCTTCTGTCAGGTGTGCAACATGGATTTGCCCCGCACATCCTATGTACTTTCACCCGACGACAACGAGATGGCCCGCCTTTTCTTTGGTAGGATGGAGGTCGAACGCTGTGCCGCTTTGTTTTTCTATCAGTCACATTCTGCCATCAGTCGTGTCATTCATGCCTTAAAATATGATGGTTATGCAGACATCGGAGTCTCCTTCGGTATGATGATGGCCCGTGAGTTCGGCAGTCATGGATTCTTTGATGACATCGACTTCATTGTTCCGGTGCCCATTACCATAGGCCGGCGGTTGCGACGTGGATATAATCAGGCGCAGAAGATAGCAGAAGGTATCAGTATGGTAACCGGACTTCCAGTCAGGAATGATGTGGTCTGTCGGCGCAAGTTCAGTTCCAGTCAGACCGACAAGTATCGGTTGCAACGGATTGAAAATGTTGAACAAGCCTTTGAAGCTCTTCCCCATGCGCAGGATTGCGAGGGATGTCATATACTGTTGGTCGATGATGTGGTGACCACAGGTGCCACCCTTATTTCCTGTGCTCAGGCCATCGCTAAGCAGGCTCATGCTCGCTACAGTGTGGCCAGCATCGCTTTTACAAAGAACTGAAGTCTGCTTCTGACAGGAATTCCATCAGAAGACCCGTTGCCGGGTGGGTAAACGACAGGTAGGAAGCATGCAGACAGAGCCTTGCGGCTGGTGTGTCGTCACCGTAGAGTGTATCGCCGAGGATGGGGTTGCCGAGACCGTCTTGATGGGCACAGTGCACTCGTAGCTGGTGGGTGCGTCCCGTGTGAGGTGTCAGTTCCACGATGTTGTCGTTTAGAATCCGGTAGGTCGTTTCAGCTTTTTTCCCTTTCTTAAAATCCACTTTCTGATAAGGACGGTCCAAAGGGTCGGCCCACAAGGGCAGTCGGATGATTCCGTGAGGTTGTTGTCGCAGCTTGTCGGTCAAGGGATGTGCCAGTCTGGCGATATAGTGTTTAACGATCGTGTGTTCGGCAAACTGTCGTTGCAGGTGGTGATAAGCCGCTGTTGTCTTGGTGATGACCATCAGTCCACTGGTGTCTTGGTCCAGGCGGTGCACCATGAAGGGTCCCTCAGCCTCGCCACAGCGGTGTCGCATGATGCTTTCAACGCTTGGTTCCATTCCCTTTCCCGGCACAGAGAGCAGTCCGGAAGGCTTTTCTATGACCAGCAGGGTGTCATCCTCGTAGCGGATGACAGGCTCTGCGGTTTTCTTTTGTAGTCTGTTTCCGCAGACTTCCGGACCAAGCATCCATGAGAGGATGGGTTTGCACTTGCCGTTGCAGGCTGGGTAGTAGTGCAGGTGATGTCTGACCTCTGTCTTGGGAGAGATGCCATACCAGAACATAGCCATATTGAGAGGTTGCAGCCGGTGTTCAAACGCATATTGCAGTAGTTTGGGCTCACAACATTCTCCAGCTCCCGCCGGTGGAGTTTTGAAGACGGTGTCGGCAAAGATTTCCGTCAGGTCTTTACGTTCGCCTTTTTGGTTGAGCATGCGAAATTGGCAGAAGAGCCAGTGCTGTAATTCGTCGGATAGTTGGCGACGCTGCTTTTTGAGTTGCGTGACGGCCCGTGTGACATCGTTGATTTGTTGTTCAAGGAGAGCCGCTTGTTCCGCTTGTCTTTTCTTGATGCGTCTTAATTCGGCCTTCATAAACTGGCTTTCGTGTATCAGGGCCTCGTTGTTGGCGTCAGACTGTTGTCTGACATGTTCCCGCTTTCGTTTTGCTACTTCCATCTTATGTTTAAAAGCCTCGATGATTTGGAGGTTTTCTTTTTGAAGTCTTTGACGCTCCTGGAGCAGAAACAGGTAGTCGGGAGCCGTCTCCATGGTTTCTATTTTCTTGTTGAGTGACGAGATGACCGCTTCCTGTTGTTTGAAGTGGCCGTCGGGTTGAAGATAGTCGAAGACAGCCGGTACGAAGCCTGGCCAGTCGCTTCGTCCGTCTATCTGTCCGGAGTAGGCGGCAATGAAGCCCAGTCGTCCCAGTTTGTCTTCGGCAACGAGAACGCCGAACATCTTGCCCTGGGCGGCTTCATGTTCAATTTGCTTGAAATAAGGAGAATGGCAGAGCGTGGTGACAGCCCTTTTGCAGAGGGGATGTGGCGTATAGCAGAAAGGGTTGTTCATTCTTTCCGGGCGTTCACCGCTGTCGTCAAGAAGGTGGAAAAGGGAGACTTGCTCTGTCATGGTAATCTATGTCAAGAGGTATATAGGAAGAAGGAGTTAGAGTATTTTCTCTAACTCCTTCTTCATCTCTTCAAGATTCAGGCCATGGGCCACGATGCGTCCATTCTGAAGAATGATGTTGTCGGGCACGGCACTGAGGCCGAGTTGTTCTACGATGGGACTGTCAAACATCAGTCCGTCGCAAACGGTTGGCCATGTGATGCTGTCGTTCTTGATGATTTGCTGGCAGTTTTCCTTACTGGCGTCGATGCAGATGCTCAGCAGTTGCATCTTACCGCCGGCTGTGCGATAGATGCGTTTCAGTTCGCGTTGCATGTTCATGCTGTCATAGTTCCAGTAAGCCCAGAGCAAGACAACGGCGACAGGAGCCTTGGTTAGGGTGGCGGTGTTCACCTTCTGACCGTTGATGTCGGTCGCCGTGACGGTAGGCAGTTTTTCACCGATGGCACCGTGGCTGAGGCTTTTCACTTTGTGGGCCAGTTGTGCTATGTAGCTGTTGGGAGGTGTTGCCTGCTGTATGAGGGTGACGAGTTCGTTTGCTTTCTTGTAGTCAGGTGTGGCCGTCTGTAGGAAATAGCGTTTCAGCAGATAGATACTCACCACCGATGCGGGGTGGTCTCTGATGGTCAGTTCTGCCATCTTGATGGCTTCGGGTGGTGAAGCATTGGCAACGGCTTGGCGAAACTCATTCATGAGTTTGTTCTCCTTGGTTCCGCTGACCTCCATTTCTTTCAGGTGAGAGGCGTCAGCTTTGATGTCAACGCTCTTGCCCGGCTTCACGAAAACGGGTTGTTCGGAGAAGTTGGGGAATACCATGATGAGCGTTCCCTCGTGGTCGCATGTCACGCTGTAGGAGAAACGCCCGTCCTGCACCCGGACGGTGTCCATGCGGTCGATGATGCCATCGGGACTATAGACATAGAACTCTCCCTGGTTCAGGTGTCGGAAGCGACCTTCCATGCGAAAGTGTCTGTTGTCTGTACTGCATGAGGAAAGGAGAAGCATGGAGAAGAACAGTGCAGGGATATAGCCATTTAGGAGTGTAGAAAGATGTTCTACACTCCTAAGCCGGATGATATTTTCTGTTGTCAGATAACTCATTTTACGAAATGCCCTGTTGCTCTTTATTTCAGGATAGAGAGTTCCAAGTCGTTGTCTGCATAGGTTTTCAGCGATGGATCCATCTTCAGGGCCTCCTGCAGATATGACTCGGTGGCAAACTTGTTGCCGCGGCGTGCTGCTACGATGGCATGCAGATACATGGTCATGGCATCGGGCTGCTGTACGCGGTCGAGGGTCTGGATGGCCTTCTCGTAATCTTTGTTGAGGAGTTGTGCCAATGCTGCTGTATTGGAAACACTGCTTCCGAAGTTTCCTTCTGCAACGGCGTAGTTGCCTTTGGCGATGTTCAGTGTTCCTACGGCCTGGTTGTAGCCATTGGCAGTGATGCCGCGTCCGAAATAATTCTCGGCCTCTGTGAGGTTGCCGTTATGCAGCTCAATCAGTCCCAGGTTGGCATACGACTCAGCGCCCTTGTTGTCAACGGCAATAGCTGTCTGCAGGTATTTCTTGGCAGCCGCCTGGTCACCCTTGCTGAAGGCCAGTACTGCAAGGTTGTTCAGTGCACGGTAGTCGGTGGGGTAGAGGCGGTTGGCAGTTTTGTATATTTCCTCACGTTTGCTGTAGTTGTTATCGAAGGTGGCAGCATAGAGCAGTTCCTCCAGGCTGAGTTTCGAGGGGTCGGCAGCATATTGTGCATCGATTTGTTCGTCATCGCGGCCAATGAGTTCGTAGTTCACGGTCAGGCGTGCGCGGCGCAGTTCGGGCAGCACGGTGCCCACCAGGTCTTGGAAGGCCAGGCTGAGGTTGCGGATCTGCTGTTCGCGTTCCTGCGGGTCTTTATACATAGAGAGCACGCGCAGGATGACATCCTTGTCCTGGATGTTGCTGGCTTGTACAAGTTGTTGGAAACCGTCCCAGTCCTGTGCTGTGTAGTGTGCATCGACATCGGCCTCCACTTTCGTTTCCTTGAGCTGTTGGTTGACGTATGCCTCTGAGACATTCTGGCGCTTGCCGGCCAATTTGTTGTTGAAGTCGAAGCCTCCTTCGGGCGAAGCATAGGCAGCTACTTCCACATTGGTGACGTTCATGGTCTCTCCACGGTCGGCATTGATTTTCTTAAGCAGCTGTACGAACTCCTGAACAGAGTTGTTCTTCAGTTCACTCTTGCGCAGTTCTGCTTGGTTGATGAGGAAGCGTATGTTGGCTTCTTGCTTTTGACTTTGTACGCGTTGAAAGGTGTCGAGGGCCAGGCATGCCTCGTCTCTCAGCATGGTCTTACGATACAGGGCAGCTGTGGAAATGATACCGTCGGCCACCTTCACGTCGGGGACTGCCACGGTTTTCTTACCTACCTTGGCATTGAAGGTAAGATACAAATAGCTCTTCTGCATCTCGGGAATGAAGTCGAAGGTGGTCTTCATGGTGTAGCGACCGCCCAGCCGATAAGAAATGGTTTGGTCGTTGCCCATGATCTTCTCACCTTGGAAGGTTGCGGGCTGTCCCTGTGCCTCCATGCCATTGGCGTAGCGCAGCACGGGTGTTACTGTTACCACGGCTTTCTTCTTCATATATTTCTCGGGAAATTTTCCGTTGATGGTGGCAGGCACTTTTCCGCCAATTGCCTCCAGCGGATTGGGAGTCACTTCAAAGTTGTCTGCCGAGAGGGCACCCATCTTTGACGAACATGATGACATGGTAATAATGGCTGCAGCGGAGAGAGCCATGAAAATGTTTTTGCGCATAACATAAAATATTTAAGGAAGGTGCCGCGAGCGGGACTCGAACCCGCACAGCCATTACTGGCCAAGGGATTTTAAGTCCCTCGTGTCTACCAATTCCACCATTGCGGCTCAGCTTTCGGTAGGTAAGTCCATGAAAGCATTTGCAAAAGTACTACATCCTTGGGAATCCGCCAAAGGATTTAGTAAATTTAACTTATTTATGTTTCAGAAGTAGTTATGTAGTCAGTTGTTAAACAGAAATATCTTTACATCGTCTTTTTACATTCTGGATAAGAGTGTTGTCAAAAGACATCTGTTTTCGGAGTTTCCTGATGGCGCCACCAGCCAGATTTGAAGGACCAACCATGTTCAAAATAATCCAAAACTGGACTGCTTTCCACTTCCAGAAGTATTTTCAACCGCCTCAGACGTATATTGACAGACC
>CAMNOK010000064.1 GCA_946546825.1 uncultured bacterium | reverse complement strand
TGCGGCTGGTCTGTGATGTGTATCGTTTTGAGACTGTTATTTCAGCAGCGTCTTGATTTCCTCGTCGAGGTTCTGTATCTGGTTGTCGCGTTTGTAGAGCGTGTTATTCTTGTCGATGAGGAAGAAGGTAGGTATCTGTGAGATGTTGTAGGAAGCCAGGAAGGGACTGCTCATGCCGTTCTCGTCGCGCACGCAAATCCAGGGGAGTGCGGCCGTGGTGGTCTTCCAGAAGTGCTCGTCGGCGTCGAGTGACACCTGGTAGATCTCCAGTCCCAGGGTGTGGTATTTGTTGTAGATATCGCGCAGCTGCATGATGCGCTCTGTGCTCTCCTTCATAGCGAAGACATGGAAGTCGAGCAGCACCACCTTGCCTCCTAACTTGTTCAGGTGGCGCACGGTGCCTTTGCTGTCGGGCAGAGCGATGTCGATGACTCCCGTCACGCTCACCTTCTCCGGGTCGATGGTCTGTTCGCGTTCGGCCTTCATGATGCGCACATCCTTCAGTCCCTCCAGGGCAATGTTGTGTAGGTTCTGGCCACGCTCCGACTCCGGGTAGTAGGCATCCCAGTTGGTTGCCACGGCTGCATATACCTTCACGTCTTTCTCGTTGGCCCTCGGGTTGAAAAGCAGGCCCTCGGCATAGCCGACACGGATGGTCTGGAACAGGGCGAAGTAGGCATAGGCTTTCATGGGTTCCTTGAAGATATAGTTGATCTTCAGGCTCTCCTTATACTCTTCCACCACGAAGTTCACACTGTCTTCCGCCTGCTTGGCACTCAGCTCGTTGTTGTTCACGATGTTGTCAACGGCGGCTTGCAAGCCAATCTGCAGCAGGGAGAGTTCCCGTATCTTCTCACATTCCTCGGAGCCCTCCACCTCGTAGTGCGACGACATGGTGGGGTAGGAGGCTTTCACGGTGATGGTCTCCGTGGAGTCGATGGCGATGTTCACAATCTGCTGTCCGATGCGCAGCCGGTAGAACTCGGGAGCCGCGGGCCGTTCTCCCCGGAAGGAGAAACTGCCGTCCTGGTCCATCTTTGCCGAGTCTATGACGACGGCGCCGGCCAGGCTCATGTGCTCAAAGTAGAGCGTGGAGTCTTGGGCGTCCGTGATATGGCCGTTCACCTCAAACTTCTTGTTTTCGCAGCTCGTCGCTGTCAGCAGGAGCAGCAAGGCACCCAGTGCCTTCACAATGGCAGTATGTCTCATTTTCTTTTTTTTTGTTTGCAAAGGTAGGAAATAATTATGAATTATAAATGCCGAATCAGAATTTATTTCGTATCTTTGCACAATGATGAAACCTAAATGTTTACTGCTAACGCTGCTTCTCCTCTTCATGACGGGAAGCGGTGTCAGGGCTGGTGGCTACACCATCTACCCTGTTCCCCACGAACAGAAAGTCGAGAAGGGCACGGCATCCTTTGCCGCCCAAGTGAGTATTGTGGCTGAAAGCGGCATTGATGCCTACACCGTTCAGCGGGCTAAGACCCTTTTGGAGGAACACGGCCTGACAGCCACCATCGACCCGTCGCCGCGCAGCGGAGCCTCAGTGGTGTGGCTGGGTGTCAACGGCTCCGGTGGCACCGTTGACCGCATGGCCCGCAAGGCAGGACTGCGCCGGGATGTCTTCCGCCTGCCGAAATACGACCGCCACGTCCTGCGTCTGTCGTCGGAGAAGGGTAGGGCACAGGTGCTCATTTTGGGCGAAAACACCGATGCGGCGTTCTGTGCGCTGGCCACGCTGGAGCAGATGCTCGACCAGGGTACACGCCAGTTGCCCTGCGCCACGTTCTACGACTATGCAGACGTACAAAACCGCGGAATCATCGAAGGATACTATGGTGTACCCTATACCGTGGAGGTCACGGCCGACCTCTTCCGTTTCATGGCCCGCTACAAGCTCAACGTCTATATGTATGGAGCCAAGTCAGACCCCTACCACTCCCGCTACTGGGACCAGCCCTACCCGAAAAACATCAGTGCGAAGCAGAAAAAGATAGGCATGCTCAGTGAGGACATGATGCGGCAGCTCACCGAGGTGGCCCACCAGACAAAGGTGAACTTCATCTGGGCCATCCATCCCGGACAGGCTTTTACTCAGGCTGGCAGCGCAGATGTCCTCGACCGTGTGATGGATAAATTCCAAAAAATGTACGACCTGGGTGTGCGCCAGTTTGGTGTTTTTGTCGATGATGTAGGTGTCCCCAGCGACGAACCCACCCTGAAGCTCGGTGCCGACCGCCTGGCCAGTCTGCAGCAGATGATTGACGACCGCTGGAACAAGCCTGGTAACGACCCTGCAGCCTGTGTGAAGCCCTTGCAGTATGTGCCCCAGCTCTATGCCTTCAGTTGGGTTGACGAGTCCAAGGCACGCCGCTTCTGGGAGTCGCTGCGACCCGTTCAGGAGAAGGTGAATATCTACACCACGGGGCGCAACGTGTGGTCGGTGCCCAACGGCAAGGACCTCGATGTGCTCCACGGCTACCTCGGACGAGAGGTGTCGTGGTGGTGGAACTACCCCTGCAACGACAATGACATGACGAAGATATTCCCCGCCGACACTTATAGCAACTTTGCCGACGAGGCTCACATCGTCAACACCGACCGCCTGGAGAAGGGACTGCGCCTGAAGACCATTATCCTCAATCCCATGCAGCAGGGTGAGGTCTCCAAGATAGCTCTCTTCAGTGCCGCTGACTACATGTGGAACATGAATGGCTTCGACAACCTGTCGAGCTGGTGTGCCTCTCTGCCGGCCGTTGTCGGCAAGCAGCGGGCAGAGGCCTTCGAACATATCGTCCCCTACCTGCGCTATTATGACGGGCAGTCTCCGCTGGCCAAGCTCATCGAGAGCTATCAGCAGGAGTTCCGCTCCGGAAGTCGGAATGTTGCCACTGAACAGGCGCTTCTGGCTGAGCTGAAACGCATCGAGGACGACTGCAGGGTGGTGGCAACCCTGGCCGACAGCCGGCAGGAGAGCGACAGTCTCTTCTACGAAGACATCAAGCCGTGGTTGCTGAAGCTACAGACCATGGCTGCCAGCGGACAGGTATTGCTGCAGGCCATGTCGCCCAACGGAAAGAATACCGTAGGCCGCGTGGCCTTGGCGAAAGCCTGGTCTGCCGTCGAAGGTATGGAAGAAAGCCCCCGCTACCGCTTCGATGTGCTCACCGGACTGGGCAGCGAGATCTCCCTCGCCGTCCGGACGGCAGAGCCCGCTGCCAAGAGCCTCCGACCCTTCCTCGACTGGATGTTGACACAGATTGAAGACTGAAGAAATAATTGGATAACAAAGAGTAGAGAAATTGTCGGAATATGGAAGGAATATAAAAAAGGGGGTAAGTTACTGTTCGCTTAAACATATAAAATATTATAAAATTAAACACTATTTCTTGTAAATATGAAAGATTCTCCGTACCTTTGCAGCCATGAAGAAACTGCTTTCCATAGGCGAAGCCGCCAAGGCACTCGGAGTTACCACTACTACGATGCGTAACTGGGATAAGAACGGGATGCTCCATCCCGACGAGCATACCCGTGGCGGTGACCGCCGCTATAGCATCGACACGCTGCGCAATTTCAACAAGGATGCCGTCATCGAGATTGAGAAGCGCAAGACGATAGCCTATGCCCGTGTCTCGTCGCACGACCAGAAAGATGACCTGGCACGTCAGGTTGCCGTATTGGAGTCCTATTGCGCCAGCAAGGGATACACATATGAGGTGATACAAGACCTTGGCAGTGGCATGAACTACTATAAGAAAGGTCTCACCCGTCTGCTCAACCTGATTCTTGACGGCGAGGTGCAAAGGCTCGTACTGACACACAAGGACAGACTGCTGCGCTTCGGCGCGGAACTGGTATTCGCCATCTGCGAGGCCAAGCACGTCGAGGTGGTCATCATCAACAAGGGCGAGGAGAACGTCCGCTTTGAAGAGGAGCTTGCCAAGGACGTACTCGAAATCATCACCGTGTTCTCTGCCCGTCTCTATGGCAGCCGTAGCAACAAGAACAAGAAGCTACTGGAGGATGTCCAGAAGGCAGTAGAAGATAACGTCAAACACTAACGCCCGACTATGATTACCGTCGCCCACCGCATCCAGCTGATGCCGAACAACAAGCAGAAGACCTATTTCCGCAAGGCGATAGGCTGCTGCCGACTGGCCTACAACTGGGGACTGGCTGAATGGAAGCGTCGGTACAAGGAAGGAGAGCGGGGACTGAGCGGGCGCAAGCTGCGCAATGGCTTCAACGCCATCAGGTGCGAGCAGTTTCCGTTCACCTACGAGGTGACGAAGTACGCCACGGCTCATGCCTTCGACGATTTGCAGACAGCCTACACCAATTTCTTCGAGCATCGTGCCGACTATCCCAAGCCGCACAGGAAGAAGGACGGCGAGGGCAGCTTCTATCTCGGCAACGACGCGATACGTCTCTCCGACACGCACAAGGGATTGAAGCACCTGAAGAAGGTCGTCCATAACGTCGGCTGCAAGCGTCAGTACGTAAACATTCCAAACCTGGGCTATGTGAAGATGTCCGAAAGGCTGCGCTTCAACGGCAAGATTCTTGGTGTGAAGATCTCGCAGGATGGCGAGAGGTTCTTAGCCTCGTTCCAGGTGCAGATAACCGAAGAGGAATACCGCCGTACCCATCCAGAAGCAAGCCGTGAGAAGCACGGAGCTGTCGGCATCGACCTCGGACTGAAGGAGGCGATGATGCTCAGCGACGGCATCGCCGTGAGTAATCCGCGCACCCTGCGCAAACATCAGAGAAAGATAACCAGACTGAGCCGCCAGCTCTCCAAGCGCCAGCATGCGAAAACCAAGCAGGAGCGTTTGCAGGGCGTTAAGCGGTCGAACAATTATAAGAAGCTCTCCCGCCATCTCGGCAAGGAGCAACGCCACGTCGCGTCTATCCGTCGTGACTTTACGCAGAAGCTGACCACCATCCTCACCACGACCTACGAGGCCATTGCCATCGAGGACTTGAACGTGAAAGGGATGCAGCGCAGCAAACTGGCGAAGTCCGTCAGCGACATGGCCTTTGGCGAACTGCGCCGTCAGATAGAGTATAAGGCAGCGATGAACGGTGTCCGTGTCGAGGTGGCCGACCGATTCTTTGCCAGCAGCAAGACGTGCCACGTATGCGGCCATAAGCATGATGACCTCACGCTCCGTAACCGTACTTACGTCTGCCCACATTGCGGCACGGTGATTGACCGTGACCTCAATGCCGCTTTGAACCTGCTCTGTCTCATCACCAGCAAAGTAGGGACAGATTATCCCGAACTTACGCCTGCGGACTTGACGGCTCTGCACTCCCGCTTCACTCTGAACGGGATTGCAACCAGCAAGGTTGAAACAGGAAGGCAACGTAAATTGTAGCATTTTATATCTTTTGCTATGATTTTATAAGTTTGTCAAATCGGAACTGCTTCCCCCTTTTTTGGTTATTTCTTGTTTTTTTAGTTATTTCTTGTTTGTTTTTGTTATTTCTTGTTTTTTAGTTGTTTCTTGGTTGTATTTGGTTATTTTTGGTCCAGCGACTCGTATATAGAGTTGTTGGATTTGTATTCTGGAACAATCTCCTTCATCTTGCGCACCGTGGCCATGTCGTCATACTGGTAGGAGATGGCGATGAGTTCATCAATGTCGCTGCACACCTTGTCGTAGTCATATTCGCGCACCTGTGCGATGCGTATCTTCTCGTGGAACGACGGCTTCGTTCCCTCCAGGTCGTTCAACACCTCCTCGTAGAGTTTCTCACCCTCGCGAAGGCCGGTAATCTTGATATCTACGCCCTTCGCACCAGAGAGTGCTATCATGCGGCGGGCCAGGTCTATAATCTTCACCGGCTTGCCCATGTCGAAGACGAAGATCTCGCCACCGTTACCCTTGGTGCCGGCCTCCAAGACTAACTTGCAGGCTTCAGGGATGAGCATGAAGAAGCGCACGATGCGCTCGTCGGTGACGGTCACGGGACCGCCCTTCTTGATCTGTTCTTTGAAGAGAGGTATGACAGAACCGTTGGAGCCCAGCACGTTGCCGAAGCGGGTGGTGACAAACTGTGTACGCGGGACATTCTGTATCTCTTCCTGTCGAAGGCCGTTGACGCCGGCCAGCTCCTTGAGCTCTTTCGTCTGAAGGAACTTCAGTTCGCGGTCCAGGGCCTGCACATAGATCTCGCAGATGCGTTTGGAGCAGCCCATGACGTTGGTGGGGTTCACGGCCTTGTCGGTAGAGACCATCACAAACTTCTTTACGCCGTATTTGACACTCATGTCGGCCAGTATCTTTGTGCCGAGAATGTTGTTCTGCACAGCCTCCGAGGGGTTGTCCTCCATCATCGGCACATGTTTGTAGGCGGCGGCATGGAAGACGTAGTCGGGGCGGAAGTCGCGGAAGAGCTGTTCCATGCGCTTTTCTTTGCAGATGCTTGTCACGACGGTCTGGGCTTCCACGTCGGGGAAATCGTTGTGCATCATCAGTCGGATGTCGTGCTCAGGGGTCTCGGCCTGGTCTATGAGCAGCATCTTGGCTGGGTGATAGATGGCAATCTGGCGTACCATTTCAGAACCGATGGAACCGGCAGAACCGGTGATGAGCACGCGTTTGCCACTGAGCAGCTTGCCCACCGACTGCATATCGACCTTAATCTCCTGGCGTGGCAGGAGGTCTTCCACCGACACCTCGCTGAGCTGCATGCGTGAGAAGTCTTCATCGGTCAACTGGCCGTTTTTGATGTTGGCCTCATGGACCTGCTGCGTCATGAAGATCTTACAGCCTGCTTCGATGAGGATGTCCTGTATCTCCTGGTTGTTGCGGAACTCCTCCGTGCGCAGGGGCGATACCAGTACTGCCTGTATATGGTGGCTACGGATAATATTCGCCAGGTTGTCATCTACGTTATAGACGGGTTCACCCATGATTTGCATTTGGTGAGCGCGATTGTCGTGAGAGATGAATCCGCACAGGCGGAAACGTTGTGGATGCTCCATGCGGATGCTCTTGGCCAGTCCGATACCGCCGGTCATGGCACCATAGATGAGCACACGCATCGAACGGGCACTCAGGAAGGCTATGTCGTGAAGGGTTTTCACTAACACGCGCATGCCCCACATCAGGAAGGTGCTCACCATGAAGGCCACCACAATCTGTGTCTGGGTCATTGCTGTCAGGGCAGACACTCTCAGGTGTTCCAGCAGCCACGACAGCAGGACGGCCACCACGACGTTCAGGACGTTGGCATAGAAAACGTGCAGCAAATCTACGAAGCTCGAGTAGCGCACCACACCGGAGTAGGTGTGGAAAATCCGGGCTCCAATCCAGCTTACTATGGCAAAGAAAAAGGCGGTATAGAACAACTCGGCATGATGGATAGGTATGCTGAATGACTTGTTATAGACCCAGTAACTGAAAAGACATGACATAAACACGATGGCCGTGTCGGCAATCAACAGGCACCAATAGGGAAGGGAGTCCTTCGCAAAGTACCAGTGCAGCATCTTTTTCACATAGTTTGCCATATTTGTTTTTTAATGTTTAAAAAAACAGGCTCTCCTTCTGTCTCTTTTCTGTTTTGACTGAGAGAAGTTGAGCCTTTAGGTTTCAGCAATTCTATTGCTCTCACTTGATTTTATCGGGACAAAGATACAAAAAAGTTGCTTATCAGACAAAAACAATTCACATTTTATGTCGAAACACTGCATTTTTTTGATGCCAAAAAGAAATATACCTGATGATTTACGCTTCATCTTTGACTTCCATCATCAGAATACCACTTTTGAAAAACCTCAACAGTACGCCATAGGAAAATGGGGATATTGAGTGCCACGGAATCAGATCGTTGACTCGCTCTTTTTCATCCTCTTACAACCTCTTTTTTACTCCAAAAACTTCCATTTAAGAAATATTAACTCATTTCCTCATGATTTCCTCACACCTCACGAACCCTTTGTTTATCAGCCTTTCAGCTGAAAAAATGAGGAAATGAGGAAAAAACTCAAAAAAAAATTACTGAGTGCGCGCACGCGCGCGCGAGAACACAAGCTGTTCCTAAATTCCGCAGCACTTTAGTTTAACTTTCTTTATAAGTTCCTGAGCAACAAA
>CAMNOK010000063.1 GCA_946546825.1 uncultured bacterium | reverse complement strand
GGGGCGTTGCTCCTGACACTCCAGATGGTAGGAGGAGGGGGGAGTGTCAGGACTGTCGAAATGCCAGGAGGCAGCAGGAACGTAGATGCCCGAACCATGTGCCACGCCATTCTCGTCAATCCACAACTTGTCCTCGTAGGTGGCAAGCCATGAGGAGTCGGTATGAATGCTGTCGCCCTTAATGAAAAGTGCCGGTGGCGTTGCCTGGTTCCAGACCTTTAGGTTCAGTTTATGCTCACCGGCAGGAATGCGGTAAGAGGTGGCGGGAAACTGAAGCTTGCCGTCAAGTGCAAAGTTGTACTGTCCTTCAGCCGTGATGGTGATGGTCTCCTCGTGGTCAAGTACGAATGACCGTGAGAACTCCACCGTCACATAGTGCGAGTCTTGCTTCCAGAAAGGAGGAAACATCGCTCCGCGTTCAGTCCGTCGGTTATTGAAAATGTTGCCCAGCCAGACTTCAAAGTCGCCGGGATACCATATCCATGTTGCTGTTGTCTTCATATTTCTGATGAGTGAAAAGGGGTAAACGTTTTGATGGTCGTGTGGTACGAAAGCCTATTCTGCTATTCGGAGACCAATGTTGAAATTGCGGAAGTCTGGAGTGCGGTTGCGGCGATTGGCACTGCGTGCGCTGTCGGAGATGTAGTCCCAGGAACCGCCACGATTCACGCGGAATGTTCCGGCATCGGATGTTGCGATAGGGTCTGTCTTCGGTTTGCCGTCATACTGGGTGTAAATATCCTGGCACCATTCCCAAACATTGCCCGACATATCATAAAGACCCAGTTCGTTGGGTTTTAACTGTCCGACGGCATGATTTCCGAAGTCGGGCGAATCCTTGCCCTTGTCCCAGCTGTTTGCAGAATACCATGCCACCTCGTCAATGTTATTGCTGCCTGAGTACTTATAGTCGTGAGACTTGCATCCACCCTTTGCGGCATACTCCCATTGGGCCTCGCTGGGGAGGTGGAAATGGTGGCCGGTGAGTTGGTTGAGGCGCTTGATGAACTTGATGCAGTCATCCCAGCTAACATTCTTCATGGGGTGGTTGTCGCCATCGGGTTTGATAGGCAGTTCGCCCATAACTGCTCGCCACAGTCCCTGTGTCACTTCTGTCTCTCCAATGTTGAAGTCGCTGAGTGTTACGGTCTGTGTGGGTGCTTCGTCATTGTCTTCATCGCCATCATGTGTGTTAACCCCCATGGTGAATGTACCTCCTTTCACGCTGACCATGTTGAAACTGCAACCGCGGACGCTGATGGTCTCGTACTTTTCAGCTACTGTCACTACATCGTGATCTTTCCGTATTTTGTCAGTGTTGAAAAGACCCTTCAGGAAGAATACCGCCAGACCAATAGCGACAGCTGCCAATACATATAATAGGTATCGCGCGTAGTTCCTCTTTCTCTTGTCAAGGGATTGTAGCTCGCTGTCATCTTCATCGTCTTGCATAGATGCCAGAGTCCGGCTGACAAGTTCTTGAAGATTGGATTCCTGTCCGCGTAGCTGACTTTCTACTGCCATGTGGCGTACTATCTCATCACCTTCCTCCTGTGGCGTTGGCGATTGGGGAGTGCTCAGGTTAGGGGAGGGAATGTTGCTATTGTTGTCTGTCATTGTTCAAAGATTTTATTGAAGATTCTGAATTCTTCGTCTGTGTAATAGATGGGATATATTTCGCAGCCAAAGGCTCTGTGGGAGCGAGGCACGCTGAAAGTGAGTATCTGCCAACGGTACTGTCGCTGATGAAAGCGTGCGACACGTATTTCCATAGGTTGTGTGCCAATCAGACTCCATTGTTTCTGAGCTTTGCTGACGGCGTCGTCTGATGGTGTGTATTGCCAATTACCAATGCTGAGCAACAAGTCTCCATCACGGAGCCCTATCCTGTCGGCCGTACAGTCCTTACGTGTCAGGTGGACATAGGCTACAGCGGGTGCTTTGATAGGGATGTGGTCGGCATAAACCATAGTGATAGTCTCGCGCTTCCACCCGCCACCCATATTTGTGGTGATAAGATTCTGGTCGCGTGTTTCCGAGATACCCCTGGGGTCGTTGCCATCGTAAGCCCACGACAGAGTGCCGTATTCATTCATCGGTTTGACAAACGTTAGGATATTGTCCATGGACTTAACATTCTGGAGACGATAATAGCACAAGCCGTCGCGCTCCCATTGCGGACAACGGATAGGTTGACCATGAATGCCTAGGGCGTAACGGGCCACCTCGACACCATCGCGGTATTCATAGCCTTGAGACTTGACAATGGTGGTGTCACTGTCGTAACAGACGCGACCAAGTAGTTCGCCGGCAGCACTATAGGTACAAGAGTCTATGGCATAGCCGCGATAACCTGGCGCCGAGAACAGCTCTCCCTTGACATTGTAATAGCGATGGACAACAATTTTAAGACCGTCGGCATTTATCCGCTCTTCTATGATGTGTTTATGGAATTGCTCAATGCTGTCAATGACAGGATTATCGTCTTTGCCATAGTAAGATACAGAGATGGGTTCGTAGTTCTCGTTGCGTTCGACACGCTTCATGCGGTAAGTGCCTTTCTCAAAATTGATAGTCTTGTATTCGGCCACACTTCCAAACGGACGTTGCACAAAACGTTTCACCTCGTACATCTGCTTGCGGAGTGGATCCCAACGATAATCGCGTTCACTCAGTAGCTCAAGGGTGTTACCCACGTAACAATATTCGCGGCGAGGATAGAACTTAGGATTCTGAGTATAGGGTTTCCCCTCTCCATCGTAGTCCAAGGTGAGCACTCGACGGTTCATCTCATCGAATTCAAAATCGACAATGGCCGAGCGAACGAGCGGATTGACATAACCGCCAGAGGCATCAAAATACTCCTTGTGGACGATGTTGCCTCGTGGGTCACTGATGGCCACTCGGCGGTGATAACCTAATGACTGATGATTGATAGGCTTACCGCTGAGGTCTGTATAGATAGTTGTCATACTGCTGTCAGTATATTGATGCAGTTCCATGAACTGAGCTTCACTAAAGGGGTTGAGTATCCAGATGGAGTCTATATGGTTCTGGGCATCATAATGGGCACGGTAGCCGTAATAGTCCATGTCGTTTTGACAAGGAGCTCCACTACTGTCGAAGAACATGTACTTTTCCTCTTTGCCATTAGCGTCGAGGAATATCTGCATACGGTCGGCGCCGTTGTCACATACTTGTAATGGTGCTCCCATCGCATCGGTGAAGACTGCCCAGACAAAGGGCTTGTTTGCGGCTTTCCGTGAGGAATGCGTGGTTTCGTGGTCTTCAGTGCTGTCGAAATAGGTGACAACAAACAGTGTCGATTTGTCCTTGTCAAGCATCTCCATCTTTGTAACCTTCGCAGAATCGCCTGTTTGAGTAGTTCTGAATACGTAGTACATCGTTCTCTTCAGCAGACGTTTAAAGATTGCTGCTTTTTCATCATGCCCCTCACCGCCATCAACCAACTGGTTGCCTCGGGTGTTGTGAAGCAGACCATCGGGTGTAGTGACCTCGACTTCGGTAAATGGGGTGTCGCTACGATGCCCCTGTTTCTTTAGCTTATAGCAAACTGAACGTTTCAAGGCCTTACTCTCACTGAGTTCGGGACCTACGCCAACGGGCCATCCGTTGACTTGTATGAAGTTCTCGTAATAAGCATGTGATTCCCATTCGTTCATCCATTGATGATAGATCCATGCCCCCACAACGACTAACAATAGAACGGCAACACCCCAAAGACGCTGGCGGTAATGGCGGCGGTCGGCTTTCGCTTTCAGCTCAAGAAGTTCTCTTTTGTGGCGTTCTTTCTCTATGATTTTCCTGCGCTCTTCTTCCTGGGCTCTCATCATCAGGCGTAAGTCACGACGGTCTTTGATGATGGGACACAATATGTCGTGGATGTATTCAAGTCGCATGTCGCCGCTGTAAGCAAAGCGGCGAAGCAACTTTTTCTCTTCACACAGATAGGTCAGTTCTTTATCGGTAAGACCGCCAATATGCTTGGCGTTATAGACAGAGATGTTCTCGCGACGTCCTTCATTGTTCAGCAGGTTGTCTTCAAGATACTCTACTGATTTTTCGCTGATGCCGGAACAGGCCTCGAGATAGAAATCTTGTATGATGTTGTCGCCAAAAGTATTGACCAACTCGGCGGTTATTTTATCTTCCCCTTCCGGAATCATTGCATAGAGGCGACTCAGGTATAATGACAAAATAGCTGAATCAACAAAGATTGCCGGACGACCGTCCAGCTGGAAATCGGTTTCGCCTGTAATCTTCTGAATAATCAGTATGGCAACGTCTTTGTCCACTAATCCTGGTCGTGGATCCATGATGATGGTTGCCGCCTGTTCTTCGTTAATAGGCAACAGACAGTATCTGTTTAACTTGAGCGAAGGAATGAGGGTCGTGTTTCGTTCCAAGTAAGACAAATAATCTTCGCGGAGTGTGAACACGATGCGGAAATTGTCTTCCTGAATATATTGCTGCTGGTGGTTACGCTGGCGCTCTCGCATGCCACGGAACAAAGCCGACCTATTGACGGTGGTTCCTGTAGGGTCAGAAATGATGTTGCTCCGCTCGGCAGAGAGATATTCTGGCATGATGCCGTTTAAGAGATCGGCTACCTGTTCAAAGAAATCAGTGACGTGGTGATGGTCTTTCTCTAACGTGAAGATTTCCTCGAACTGGTCAAAGACAAGAAGTGGCACGACAGGACGTGTGTCATCCTCGGAAAGCCAGAAACGATAGCGATGAAGATATTCCCATAGCGTCTCCTCATGGCTGCTGGTGTGAGGAACAACTTCCTCAATTCTTCCACCGCTGGCTTGCAGCGCACTTTCCACCGCGTGGCGTACTTGTTCTATGTATGGAGTATTAGGATAGCGCTTGTCAGTGGTATGTTGCAGACGAATGCCTACAGGCAACATTCCTGCTTGGCGGGCTTTGGGAAAGATGCCGGCATTGATGATGGAGGATTTGCCAATGCCAGAGCGACTATACACCACGGTTTGGATGTTATACTCAATGCGGCTGAACAAGAGTTCTATCTCTTCGTCGCGACCATATAAGCGGTCAGTTTCCTGATAGGAGTCCAGACCTTTCCAGGGATTGCTCAACCTGTGGCTCTGAGTAGGCGCTTCGTGTGTATTCGTTGGGTTGTTCATAGCAACTTTTAAGATGGGTTATAGATGGGCAAGCAGCTTCTGTATCTCATCAGCCAGGGTTTCAAAGTCCGGAGATGTTTTGTCATAGAGGTAGGCATTGCTGGACTTCAGTTCGGATGGGATGTCGCTGGCATAGAAGTCGAAATCATTCTCACTAACGGGCACAATAAACGTCCGTCCGTATCCAGAAGCCAACTCAATGGCAGTCTTCCACTCCGTACGATAGGGGTGGTACTCATTGTGCTGCTCTTGAATGTTATGAGTAATGATGGGAACAAACAGTTTTGTCGATTTGATTCCTGCAATGATTTCGTTCATGAAGTTGCCGCCATAGCTGAGACTATTACGGTCGTACCATACGTTGATTCCTCTGGCTTGGAGCGTTTTATAGAGTTGTTCCGTTACTACGGCGTCGGCTCTGGAGTAGCTGATAAACACATCAGTGTCTTGCCAAGGGGTATTGTTCAGAGAATGAGGCTGCTCGCTTTCCCGCTGAGCGACCATGGCTTCAATCTTGTTGATGACTTCCTCAGCGTCTTTTTGTGTGAAAGTGTCAATGCGTTTCATGAATTGTAGAAAGCTATCCTCTGCCATGGGGTCGATGACCATACCCATAGGCTGGGAATCCAGATGTGCTTTCAAAGAGAAACAGACGAAACGGCTCAGCCAATCGGAGTAGTTGTTGCCCAGTATCAGCAGGTATTTGGATTGTAATTCGGCAGCTAAATTTTGTGGGCGTTCCGCAGAACTGAGCCAGGAACGACAGAACGAAAGCATGTCATAATCGGTAACAACATACTTTTTCTCTGAACTGCACACCTTTCCGAACATATAGTAAACCGTCGGCTTGCTGATGTCGGAACGTGTGCTGATGTCGCTATTGTGGGAAGGGTCGTTGGTGAATTTCATGACACGCAACCGGTCATTACCCCAGATTTCTCTCATAGCATCTTCCACGACGGGAGTGAAAGAGGTAGTAATGACAAAGGGAAACCGCTTGCTGCCCAGCAGACGCATGAGCAGTTGAGAGGGCTTGAAGAGAGGCTGACTGAAAGCGTCGCCCAACATGGCATAGATATTCTTGCGGTCGTTGGCATCGAAGTCTTTGTCGTAAAGTAATTCGGAGAAAGACTGTGGATGCGAATGGATATCGTAAGCCTCTGCCAGGTCGTCAATGAGTATCTGATGCGGATTCGATCCTTTTTCGTCATCAACAAGAAACTCAGGTCCTATCACGGGTATGACATTGCCCTTCATGAGTTGGTTGATGAGCAAGTCCCACTGGCGGGTGTTCTCGGAATCTTCCTTTTTGATGCGACTGAATATTGCTGGCATGTGATAACGTTATGGTATTATATTATTCTCTTTTGTAAAAACAATCATTCGTTGATGAGTCGTAATGCTAGTAGCCTGTCATTCTCGCTCCGGCGGCGTCTTGAATCGTCTGGCTGACCTGTGGGCCGTTGTTTTCCCAGACATTACCAGGGCCGTTGGCATTCTTCAGGAACTTTTCCTCGGGTGTCCAGTTGTCGCGCAACGTGATGTTGCTGCTGCCTTCATCGGTATAGAGATAGAACCAATGGTTGGGGTCGTGGACGTAGGAGGGCTTGGCAATGTCGCGGACTACATTCTCTGTAATCAGTGTGCCCGGCTGGTTGCCGAGGGTATAGATACCGGCACAGTCGTACATGTGCTGGGCATAGTTGTAGATGAGGTTGGCGTGAACACGATTGTCCTTCATGCACACCAAGTCGCGGTTCCAGCCCCAGCCCAGGGAAATGCCGGTATAGCTGACGTCGTGGATGGTGTTGTGGTCAATAGTGATACCATTGACATATCCTGCGCAGATAGCCACACAGCCCCAGTCCTCGTTGGTAACGTCATAGAATACGGACTGCTCAACGACTTGTCCGGTGCATACCTCACGGAAGTCGGTGGGCTGATAGGGCAGGTGCGTCTCCAGACCTTCGGGAGAGAACGAGCCGCAGACATAGCCATTCATGGCAATGTCGGTGAACGTGCAATGGCTGACCGTTCCGCCTTTGCAATGGGTGACGTAGTCAACACCGCTGCCACCCAAATGCTCGAAACGGCATCCGTCGAAGTTGACGTCTTCCGTATAGCGCAACTCTACGGCAGCATCGGCACGACCGAGCCAGCCCTGGTTGTCGAGCTTGTGGTTGTTGGGACGGTCAATCTGTGGGCGCAGCTTGTAAGCCTCGGTCAGGTACATGCCTGCCTGCAAAGGAACGTGACCTTTCTCCGAAGGACGCATCCATGTAGTGTGGCTGAAGGTGACGCCCTTGATGGTGATGTGGCGCACAGGACGCTCGGCAGTACCGATGAATTCCACCAGCGTCTCCAATACAGGAACGGTGGCACTCAATTTCTCATTTCTCATTTCTAATTTCTCATTTATCCGAGGCATATAGTATAACTTATGCCCTCGGATATCGTGATACCATTCACCGGGTTCGTCCAACAGCTCCTTGGCGTTCGTCAGATAGAACGGTGACGGGTGTTTTGTATCGGGTGTCATAGGCGAAGGCCACGGGTGCTGGAACTGGATAGGTCCTTCAGGATTGTGGAAGCGGACAGCCACGGAATCTCCCTGAGGGGTCAGTGACTTGATGCGCAGGTTCGACGTACACCACATCTCGTGAAGCACCATTTCCAGTGGTGATAGGTGATAGGTGATAGGTGATAGATAAGCCTTCAGCTTCTCCACTGCCTTGCGGGGAATCCACAACACCTGGTTCTTTTTGTCGTACGTCAGGATGCGGTGCATCTGTTCAAAGTCGGAGACGTCACGGGCACGGACGGCTTTCCGTCCATTTATCCACAACTGGCGGAAGTCGATGGGGCAACCGTTGAAGTCGGGCACGTCAGCCACGAGCAACTTGCCCTGTTTCTTCCAACCGCTGATGGGCAGTCCGCCGCTGATGACGGCATTGTTGCCCTCGATGGTAAGTCCACTGTCCTCAGGACGCAGACGTAGCGGCTCGTATAAAAAGTAGGTACCTTCCGCCAAGTGGATAGTGACCTCGGTGGCCTTTCCCAGTCGCCGCATTTCGCGTGCTTTGCGCACAGCATCCACCAGCGACGAGTCGGGAGTAATGAAAATGTCAGCAGCATGAATTGTCACACTGCAGAAGATGCTGATAAAAAATAATATAC
>CAMNOK010000062.1 GCA_946546825.1 uncultured bacterium | reverse complement strand
AGTCAAATCCGTGGTACACCCAAATCCACCCACAAAAAACCGCCTCCTGGAAACCAAAGGGTTACGTGAGATTTAGCTGCAATGTGGGCTAACCGTCGTTCGCTATGAAAGCGAAGCTGTGCGCCAGGCGAGAAAAAGAGTTCCCGCGCGCGCGTGCGCGCACCAGGAATTTTTATTTTTAGTTTTTTCCTCATTTCCTCATTCCATGAGCTGAAAAGCCGATCAATAAAGGCTTTGTGAGGTGTGAGGAAATTGTGAGGAAATGAGTTAATATTTCTTAAAACACAATTTTAAGGCTCAAAAATCTTGATTTTTGGCCGAAAATTTAGTATCTTTGTTCGTGCAAAAATGTGCTGAAGGATCAGAAGCCTCACCCGCAGATTCGAATACAACGACCCCATCAGGATTGACCACTACCTGAGTGTCGTCGGCTTCTATTGACCGTCGGCAGCTATTTGTGGTCCCTGAGGTGTCCGGAGGGCCTCCGGACACTTTGTCCCGATGGCCCGGACACTCTGTCCCAATGGCCCGGACACTCTGTCCCGATGGCCTGTTCAATCTGTCCGGATGACCTGTTCAATCTGTCCGGATGACCTGTTCAATCTGTCCGGATGACCTGTTCAAAATATCCCGAAACCTAAATAATTTAGATTTTATTTTGCCATTCATCCAAATTAGCGTATCTTTGCAGGATAAAAACAAACAGAATGGATGAACAGAAATACGGAATACTTAGCAAAATAAAATATCCCGCTGACCTGCGACAGCTGAAGGTAGAAGACCTGCCCGAGGTGTGCCAGGAACTTCGACAAGACATTATTGATGAAGTATCGGTGAATCCTGGTCATTTTGCATCCTCTCTGGGGGCAGTGGAAATCACCGTTGCCCTACACTATGTCTTCGACACTCCAAAAGACCGCATTGTTTGGGATGTGGGCCACCAGGCCTACGGACACAAGATTCTGACCGGACGGCGTGACTCCTTCTACACCAACCGGAAGCTGAATGGTATCAGACCTTTTCCTTCTCCTGACGAGAGCGAATACGACACGTTCACCTGCGGACATGCCTCCAACAGCATCTCTGCAGCTTTGGGAATGGCTGCTGCCGCCAAGGGAAACCATGTCATAGCCGTCATCGGTGACGGTGCCATGAGCGGAGGGCTGGCCTTTGAAGGCCTCAACAATGTTTCATCCACGAAGAATGACATGCTCATTGTACTCAACGACAACGACATGTCTATCGACCGAGCAGTGGGTGGCATGGAAAAATATCTGCTCAATCTCGATACCAATGAGACCTACAACAGAATGCGCTTCAAAGCCGCCCGATGGCTCAATGAACACGGCATGATGAATGAAGACCGGCGAAATGTTATCCTGCGTTTAAACAATGCCCTGAAGTCCGTCCTCTCCCATCAGCAGAACATCTTTGAGGGCATGAACATTCGCTACTTTGGTCCTTTTGACGGCCACAACGTCAAAGATCTGGTGCGCATCATGCGTCAGCTAAAAGACATGAAGGGACCTAAGCTGCTCCACCTGCACACCACCAAAGGAAAAGGCTATGAGCCGGCCGAGCGACAGGCCACCGTCTGGCATGCCCCCGGAAAGTTCGACCCCGAGACTGGTGAGCGCCTCAGCGAAGACACCAGCCATTTGCCTGCCAAATACCAAGATGTCTTTGGCGAGACCCTTTTGGAGCTGGCCCGCCAGAATCCCCGCATCGTGGGCATCACACCTGCCATGCCCACCGGTTGCTCCATGAATATCATGATGAAGGCCATGCCCGACCGCACGTTTGATGTCGGCATTGCCGAAGGCCATGCTGTCACCTTTTCCGGAGGCATGGCAAAGGAGGGCCTTCAGCCGTTTTGCAACATCTACAGTGCTTTTGCCCAAAGAGCTTACGACAATATCATCCACGATGTGGCTATACAGAAGCTCCCCGTTGTATTCTGCTTAGACCGCGCAGGCCTCGTTGGAGAAGATGGTCCAACTCACCATGGCGTCTTCGACATGGCCGCCTTGCGTCCAGTTCCCAATCTGACGATCTCATCTCCTATGGACGAGCACGAACTGCGCCGGCTTATGTTTACGGCTCAGCTTCCAGGGAAAGGCCCCTTCGTCATTCGCTACCCTCGCGGCCGCGGTGTCTGTCAAGACTGGCACTGTCCGCTTGATGAAATTCCCGTTGGCACCGGTCGTAGGATCAAAGAGGGCACCGACGTGGCCATCCTGTCCATCGGTCCTGTTGGAAACAATGTGACAAAAGCCCTTCAGGCCCTCACTGCCTCTGCCGACACCTCCTCCTACTCTGTGGCCCACTACGACATGCGTTTTCTCAAGCCCCTCGACGAAGATATCCTTCGAGAGGTGGGCGAGAAATTCAAGTCTGTCATCACCGTAGAAGATGGCATCCGCAATGGCGGTTTGGGTTCTGCCGTACTGGAATGGATGACCGACCACGGCTTTTCTCCTCATGTGATAAGGTTGGGACTGCCCGACCACTTCGTAGAGCATGGAACCATAGCAGAGCTACAACATCTGGTGGGCATCGACCCAGAAGGTATCATGCTTGCCATACAACAGATTCTGACCCATAAAAGTCACTAAAAATGAAAATCATCATTGCCGGCGCCTATGCCATCGGAACCTACCTGGCCCGACTGCTTGCCCGCAACCAGGAAAACATCACCGTCATTGACGAAGATGAAGACCGCCTGGCCCAAATCGGAGGCGACGTAGATCTGCTGACCATCCAGGGCTATCCCACGAGTGTCAAGGTACTGAAAGAG
This sequence comes from uncultured bacterium, assembly GCA_946546825.1. Classification (GTDB taxonomy): domain Bacteria; phylum Bacteroidota; class Bacteroidia; order Bacteroidales; family Bacteroidaceae; genus Prevotella. Next base: position 5,721 of record CAMNOK010000062.1, on the reverse strand, counting down.
GCTGGCACGGCACAAGCAGACCTTTTCATAGCCGTTTCTCCAGACCAGAGCACCAACATCAACTGTTGCATTCTGGCCAAGGCCCTTGGAGCCAAGAAGACGGTGGCCAAGGTCGATACCGCAGAATACACGGAGCAGGAAATAGCCGACTTCTTTGAGCGCATCGGCATCAGCTCCATCATCTATCCTGAGATGTTGGCCGCGCGCGAAATCATCAGTGGCCTGAAGATGTCATGGGTGCGCCAGCGTGTCGATCTGCACGACGGATCGCTGGTCATGCTCGGCATCAAGCTGCGCGAGACCTGCGAGATTCTCAACCAGCCGCTGAAAGACCTCTGTGGTCCGGAAGATCCGTACCATGTCGTAGCCATCAAGCGTGGTGACGAACTCATCATCCCCGGCGGCAACGACATACTGCAGCTCTACGACCAGGCCTACTTCTCTACCACACGCCAGTATATTCCCTACATTCGCAAGCTGGTGGGAAAGGAAGGCTATGCGGATGTCAAGAATGTGATGATCATGGGTGGCGGGAAAACGGCTGTGCGCGTCATCAAGACCATGCCGGAATACATGGATGCCAAAATCATCGAGATCAATCCCGAACGCTGTGAGGAACTCAACGACCTGCTCATCGACTACAACCCGCTCATCATCAATGGCGATGGGCGAGACATATCCCTGCTCATGGAAGAGGGCATCAAGCGCATGCAGGCTTTTGTGGCGCTCACTGGCAACGCAGAGACCAACATCCTTGCCTGTCTGACCGCCAAGCGGCTGGGTGTCAGGAAGACCGTGGCAATGGTTGAAAACATGGACTATGTGAGCATGGCCGAGAGCCTTGACATCGGCACCATTGTCAACAAGAAGGCCATTGCCGCCAGTCACATCTATCAAATGATGCTCGACGCCAATGTCCTGAACGTACACTTTGTGATGTCGGCCAATGCCGATGTCGTGGAGTTTATCGCACAAGAGGGTTCCAAGGTGACACGCAAGCCTGTGAAAGACCTGTCGCTGCCCAAGGGTATGACCTTCGGCGGTCTCATCCGTAACGGCGAAGCCTCACTTGTCAGTGGCGGCACACAGTTTCAGACGGGAGACTCCGTCATCGTGTTCTGTCGTGACGCCAACATGAAGAAAGTAGAAGATCTGTTTATATGATTAATTTCAGCACCGTCAGCAAGGTCATCGGCACACTGCTTTTTCTGGAAGCAGTCATGATGATGCTATGTCTGGGCATATCGGTCTATGTGGGTGGCGAAGATGCCTCTGCCTTCCTGTTTTCCATCATCATCACCATCCTCGGCGGTGTGCTGTTCAAATATCACGGAAGGAATTCCGACAATAGCATGGGGCGACGCGAGGCCTACCTGCTGGTCACCTTCATCTGGATTATCTTCAGTCTGTTTGGTTCGCTGCCGTTCATTGTCAGCGGCTACATCAGCGACTTCACCGATGCCTACTTCGAGACCATGTCGGGCTTCACCACCACTGGATGTAGCATCCTCGACGATGTAGAACGGCTGCCCAAAGGCCTGCTCTTCTGGCGCACCATGACACAGTGGATTGGCGGACTGGGAATAGCCTTCTTCACCATTGCCATCATTCCGTCGCTGGTGGGAGGTAACATCAAAGTCTTTTCTGCCGAGGCTACCGGACCGATGCGTGCCAAGATGCACCCCAGACTGAGCACCACGGCGAAGTGGATATGGAGCATCTATGTGCTGCTCACCGTGGCATGCGCCTTCTGCTATTACCAAGGCGGCATGACGGTGTTCGACTGTTTGAACTATGCCATAACGACAACGGCCACGGGCGGCTTCTCTACCCACAATGCCGACACAGGGTTTTACAACAACCCCTACATCGACTACACGGCCATCATCTTCATGTTTCTCTCCGGCACCAGCTTCACCCTTCTCTACTCCACTTTCTTCAAAGGAAACTTCAAACAATTACTCAAGAACACGGAATTTAAGTTCTACCTGCTGGTCATCATCTGCACCACCATCGTCATAGCCGCCATTCTGGTCTTCGACAATGGTTACACTTTGGCCAAAGCCTTCCGCTCCAGTCTGTTCCAGGTCGTTTCGTTTATCACCACCACCGGCATCTTCAACGACGATGTGTCCCAGTGGCACCACTTCGTGTGGGTCATCCTCTGTCTCACCATGATGCTGGGTGGCTGTTCAGGTTCCACGAGCGGAGGTTTCAAGTGTATCCGCGCCGTCATGGTGACAAACATCATGAGAAATGAGATCAAGCGCATTCTACATCCTCGTGCTGTCCTGCCGGTAAAGGTCAACCACACCACGGTGCCCTATTCCTCACAGGTAACACTTTTAGCCTTCCTGGCAGCCTATGTAGGTCTGTGTGCCTTTACCTATATGTGTATGACAATATGGGGCATCGACGATGTCAATGCCGCCACCATCGCCTTGAGCTGTGCCAGCAACAGCGGGCCCACACTCAACCTCCATATCGGAGAGGCCATCTCGTGGGGAGCACTTCCTGCAACGGCCAAGTGGCTATTGTCAGGACTCATGCTCATGGGCCGACTGGAGATTTTCAGCGTTATCGTGCTCTTCACCACTGCTTTCTGGAAAGAAAGATAACCCCAAAAAATCAAGACAATATGACAAATAATCATCCTATCATCCCCCCTCTCAAGTTCATCCCGCTTCACAAGGAAGCCCTGTGGGGCAGCGAGAGTTGGCAGCTCAGCGGCGTAGAAGGCAGCGAGACTATTGTCAGCGAAGGTCACTACCAGGGACTCAGCCTCAACGAGCTGACCTCCCGGCTTCAGGGGCTGCTGTTGGGTGAAGCCAACTACCGTCGCTTCGGCAACCGCTTTCCCCTGCTCATCAAGTTCATTGATGCCCAGAAAGACCTCTCCATACAGGTGCATCCCTCCGACGAGATTGCCGCTAAGAAAGGACTGCCCTGTGGCAAGACCGAGATGTGGTATATCATGAAATCCAAGCCCGATGCCATGTTGTATTGCGGACTGAAAGACCACCTCACACCGGAGAGCTATGCCAAGGCTGTCGAAGAAGATGCCATCTGCGACGCCCTGGCACAATATGCCGTCAAAGAGGGCGACGTCTTCTTCCTGCCAGCCGGCCGCATCCATGCCATCGGTGCGGGATGCCTTCTGGCAGAGATTCAGCAGACCAGTGATGTCACCTACCGCATCTACGACTTCAAGCGCCGCGACAAGGACGGCAACTACCGCGAGCTACATACCGAGCAGGCTGCCGAATGCATCGACTACAACGTCCTGCCCAGCTATCGCACCTCCTACACGCCGCAGGCAGACCAGGGTGTCAGCCTTGTGCAATGTCCTTACTTCAACACGGCCGTCTATGACCTCCGTGAGCCCATGACCATCGACTATGCCGACCTCGACTCCTTTGTCATCTTCACTGCCCTCGAAGGAGAGGCCATCATGACCGATGATGCCGGCCACGAGTTCACCCTGCGGGGAGGCGAGAGTGTGCTGCTGCCTGCCACCGTCAAGACGTTACAGACCAAGGGTGTCATAAAGTTTCTGGAGACCTTTCTTCCTTATTGACAGGGTCAAGCAATCGGTCCACGTCGGCCAGAATGCGGCGGAACGGTTCCGAGTGTACATAGCTGACATTCTTGCGCAACATGGCAGGAATGTCTTCTATGCTTTTAGAGTAGCACGACAGTTCGTTCCGACGCTGTGCCGTATGAATACTCTGTTGCGTGATTTCCAACTCGCGCTCACGCACCAGCTGCGTACACACCTTTTTCAGCAGCGGCACCACCACCTTGTTGAAAAGATGGTGCCCCTGCACATAGAGGTAGGTTGTTTCCGGTGTCACGCCCAGCCGCTTCACGTCGGCCTTCACCTTCAGGTAGCTCTCCTTGGCATCGGGGTTGCGTTCCTGCAGCTGTCTCACCTTGACGTCAACCTTATGACGCAAGTGCTGAATGGCCTTCTCCGCATGCTCCAGCGAGACGTTGCCCGGCTCTATGACTCGTGAGAAGTCAGACAGGCTGAACTGGTTGTAATCCGGCGTGCGGTAATACCACACACTCCACACAAACAATGGAAAGATAGCCAGCGAATACTGCCTCATAAACTCCTCCAGGTCGAAGATGGCATGGTCGTTGAGGGTCACCGCCACACACACATCGTGGAGCGACGGCGCATAGCATTGCAGGTTCTCAATGGCATAGGCATAGGTGTGGAGTATGTAAGGGTTGTCGATAATCTCCTTCGACACAGGCGTGAGCCCCTGTATCATGTAGTCGTAGTCGGCATCGACGCAGGCCAGCATGTCGCGCCCCACCCTGCCCGTCAGCAGTTGCATCATCACGGCTTTCTTGCCGCGGTCCAGGCGTTCCATGCGTGAGGGCAGCATCACCTCGAAATAGCGGGTCTTGTCCTCATAGCGGCTAAACACAGAGCGCCAGAAGAAGACATCGTCGTAGCTCTCCACATAAGCTACGATTCTCCTTCGCGCCGTCTTCGGCTTCATCCTGTTCACCGCCTCAAAAAATCCAGAGGTAAGGTTTTCGTTGAGTCGCTTCCCCATTCTTCTTCGTTACTTTTCTTACACCACGATATCGCTCATCTCCGTTACCCTGTCCAGCCAGCCATCCATGATGACAGCCGGCGAGTGGGTCGTCAGAATCACCTGCACGTTGGGGTTGAGTTCGACAATCAGTCCCAGCAGCTGCCGCTGCCACTCCACATGGAGCGACGCCTCCGGCTCGTCCATGAAGAGCACATAGCTTTGCTGATCTTCCACCAACACGGTCAGCAGGATGACCAATATCTGTTTCTCACCGCTGGAGAGCTGATAGGGCATCAGCGTCTCGCCAATCTGACTGAAGCGTATCTCGTTTTCTGTGCGCACAATGTGCTTGCCCGTTTCGGCAAAGAGACTGTCTATCATGTCTTGGAAACGCTTCTTGGGCCAGCTCAGCTGCTGCGCCTTTTCGGCAGCGTCGGGCGCGCCGCTCTGGAGTGTCTCGATGATACGGTTGCCAATGTTCACCTGGTAGTCGAGAAACTTCCGCTGCAACTGAAACAGCTGCCAGTCAAGCTCCGTGGCCAGACTCATATTCATGCGAGCTACCGCTTCCACGTTCAGCAGAGGCGCGTCGAAAGAGCGAATCAGGTCGAAGCGTATCCACTTGGCGTCTGCCGGCTGCACCTTCAGCCTCACGCCCTTCAGCATGTGACTGGGAAACTCGCCGCCGGCACTCAGGCCCTTCACCACCTTGTTCAAGATGGTACTCTTACCCATGCCGTTGACGCCGCTCAAGATGTTTACCCGTCGGTCTAAGTTCCACACGACATGGTTTCTGCCGTTCCACAGCGAGTCTATCTCTATTTGTTCAATGTAATCCGCATATTTAGGCATAGCGTTTCAGTTGTTAGGTTCCACTTCGTCGCAAAAATACGAAAAATCAAGAGCACAACAAAATAAATTCTCTTATTTTTTTAAAAGGGACAGCAGATAAACTGAAATATCTTTACATCGTCTTTTTGCAATCTGGAAAAAAGTGTTGCCAAAAGACCTCTGTTTTCTGTGCTTCCTGATATCGCCACCAGCCACTCTTGAAGTACCAACATTGTTTATGATTGTCCAAAACTGACCCGCTTTACACTTCCAGACGGTTTTTCTTTCACCTCAAACGTGTGTTGGCAGACCAGCTCGAAGCTCAGACTTCAGCTCC
>CAMNOK010000061.1 GCA_946546825.1 uncultured bacterium | reverse complement strand
CGGCGCTCCGCAGCCTTCGCCACGGCATTTACGTCGTAGGCGGCAAGAAAGTGGCAAAATAAGTTGCCACGTCTGAAGAATTAGTTAGCCGCCGCGCAGATAGCCGTCGAAGAGTGATATTTAATCTATTGAAAATCAAATAAGTAATTATGAGAGGTTAAAGCTTACTTCAATACTTTAACCTCTCGTTTTTTCTATAATAAGCCTATTAAACCCAAATCCTAATGACCAATTTGGGTTAAAAGAATATCGGGTACACTAACGCAAGCCCCGATTTGTTTTCCAAAAGCATGGTTTCGCTATCCAGAAAACCATGCTTTTACTATATAAAATACCCTTATAGTTTGTGTGTAATTGAGATAAAATGTGTATCTTTGCGCCATAGTCAACATAAAACCTAAGAATATGAGAAGAATAATGACGATGTTGCTCACTTTTGTCTGTTTGACAGCCGGAGCACAATCTGCAGAGAAATTGTACCAGGAAGGCAAGAAACTATATGATGCCAAGAACTACTCAGCTGCATTCCCAAAGCTGAAGGCCGCAGCCGAGAAGGGGCACATGAAAGCACAATATCGCTTGGGGCGCTGCTACGACAAGGGCCGCGGTACGACAGAGAACGACAAGGTGGCCGTAGCATGGTACACGAAGTCTGCCTCACAAGGCTTTGCCAAGGCTCAGTGCGAATTGGGCAAATGCTACAAAAATGGCGAAGGAGTGGCCAAAGACCGTAAGAAAGCCTTCGAATTGTTTACAAAAGCTGCCAAGCAAGAAAATGCCGAGGCAGAATACCAGTTGGCCAAATGCTACTTCAAGGGCAAAGGGGTTGCGGCCAACAAGGATACAGCAAAGAAGTGGCTGCTGCGGGCTGTCAAGGATGAAAAAGACGGCACTGAAATCCTGGCCGACCTCCGAAAAGACGCTTCCCAAGGAGACGAAGATGCCAAGGCCATGCTCGCCTTAATTGGAAAGAAATAACACGTTTGACAAAAACTTTCTACTATGAGCAACATACGTCATCATGAACATGAACATGAACATCATCATGAACATGAGCATCATCATGAACATGAGCATCATCATGAGCACAGTTCCAAGAAACAGGTGATATTGGTTCTCCTGACAGCTGTACTGCTGGCCATTGTCTATCTGATAGACATCAACACCAACCTGCCTACCTGGCAACTGCTTCTGCTTTATCTTGTGCCCTATATCATCATTGGTCATGGAACTTTGAGAGAAGCCGCGGAGGGAGTCCTTCACGGTGATGCTTTCAATGAAGATTTCTTGATGTCAATTGCCACCATCGGTGCGCTCTCCATCGGTTTCATGCCTGGTGCTGAGCACGAGTTCCCAGAGGCAGTCTTTGTCATGTTGTTTTTTCAAGTAGGCGAACTTTTTGAGGGCTTTGCTGAAGGAAAAAGTCGTGCCAGCATCTCCCACCTAATGGACATCCGTCCTGACGTAGCGACTGTTGAAATGACGGATAAAGATACAGTAAAGGAAGTCACCGTTTCCCCCGAAAGTGTGGCCATCGGTTCCGTCATCGTTATTAAGCCGGGAGAAAAGATTCCTCTTGACGGCATCGTCATAGAGGGCACATCAGCCCTCAACACCGTAGCACTTACGGGTGAGAGTATGCCGCGCAACATCACTGAGGGCGACGAAGTGATTTCCGGCTGCGTAAACCTATCTGGACTGCTGCGAGTTCGCACCACGAAATGTTTCGGTGAAAGCACGGTTTCCAAGATTATCAGTTTGGTGGAACATGCCAGCGAGCACAAGTCGCAAAGCGAGACATTCATTACCCGCTTTGCTCGAATCTATACCCCCGTAGTGGTTTTCGCCGCCATTGCCATTGGCCTGCTTCCGCCACTACTCACCTCACAGACTTTCTCCGTTTGGATTTACAGGGCTTTGATGTTCCTTATTGTTTCCTGTCCGTGTGCATTGGTCATCAGTGTTCCGCTAACCTTCTTTAGTGGTATTGGCGGTGCCTCCCGTCATGGCATTCTCATCAAAGGTGCCAACTATATGGATATCCTGGCAAAAGTCAAGACCGTGGTTTTCGACAAGACAGGAACGCTTACCCACGGCCAGTTCTCCGTTGTAGCCGTCCACCCGGATATGGAAGACGAGCATGAACTGCTCCATTTGGCTGCCCATGTGGAACACTACTCCACCCACCCTATCGGTGCAGCACTTCGCGACGCCTTCCCCGATGAAGCTACCGACGGCTGTCAGGTGGACAATGTGGAAGAGATTGCCGGACAGGGTATCAAGGCTATTGTAGAAGGTCGCACGGTATGTGTAGGCAACACACGTCTCATGGAAGCCGTCGGTGCTCAATGGCACGACTGCACTCAGCATGGCACCATCATCCATGTAGCCATTGATGGTATCTATGCCGGCCACATTGTCATCAACGACCGTGTGAAAGAAGACAGCGCTGAAGCCATTGCCCTTCTGAAGTCTGAGGGTGTAGAAAACATCGTGATGCTCACCGGCGACCGAAAAGAAACAGCTAAAGAGGTGGCTCGTATGCTCCAACTTACGGATTTTCATGCCGAGCTTCTCCCCACCGACAAGGTAGCTCATGTTGAGCGTCTGCTGATTGAAAAGCCATCAGGAGGTACTCTTGCCTTTGTCGGTGACGGCATCAACGATGCTCCTGTCCTGGCACGTGCTGATGTGGGCATTGCGATGGGAGGTCTTGGCAGCGATGCCGCCATTGAAGCCGCCGACATCGTATTGATGGATGACCAGCCGTCGAAGGTTGCACAATCCATTAAGATTGCACGTCGCACCCTGTCTATAGCCCGACAGAACGTAGCATTTGCTATCGGTGTCAAAGTTGCAGTATTACTGCTTGCCACCATTGGCCTCAGCACCATGGCTATGGCGGTCTTTGCCGATGTCGGAGTTACGGTTCTGGCAGTTCTCAATGCCATGAGAGCATTGAAAAGCAAGTAACGAGGGTGTAATGGAAAAGGGGACACATCAAACTGATGTGTCCCCTTTTCCATTATTGGTATGATTAAGCGCGAATCACTCTAATCCGAGACTCTTCTTGATGGCCTCAACCTTTTCTTTGGCGCCAGCCAGACAGCGCTCGTAGCAACCAGCACACTTCATGGTCGGATCCTTAATTTCAAGATAGAACTTAATCTTTGGCTCTGTGCCCGAAGGACGAACGCTCACCTTGGTGCCATCGGTGCAGAACCATTGTAGCACATTGCTTGTTGCTGGCTGCACAAGCTTCTCTTTAGAACCGTCAGCATTGGTCTGTTCTAAAACAGACCAGTCGCGAGTAAAGGCTATCTCCGAGCCTCCAATCTCGGTAGGTGGATTGTGGCGGAAGTTCTCCATCATCTGCTTGATTTCGTCGGCACCGGTCTTTCCTGGACGCACCACATTGATAGTGTGCTCGTAAGAGAAGCCATACTCGACATAGATATCCATCAGCAGGTCGTAGAGCGTCTTGCCATTATCCTTTGCCCAAGCGGCAATCTCACAAATCAAACAGATAGAGGCTGGTGAATCCTTGTCGCGGACCTTGTCGAACGGCAGGAACCCAAATGACTCCTCACCACCGCCGATGAACTTCTTCACGCCCTCGCTCTCGCGAATCTCGTTAGCAATCCACTTGAAGCCTGTGTAGCAATCACGCAGCTCTACGCCGTTCTTCTCAGCAATCTTGCGGATGACCTCCGTTGTAACAATGGTCTTCACGAGGAACTCATTGCCCTTCAGCTGGCCGAGTTTCTTCTTGTTTGCAATGATATACCAGCAGAACATCATGCATGTCTGGTTACCATTGATAATCTCCCACTCACCCTTAGCGTTGCGGCAAACGATGGCCAGACGGTCAGCATCGGGGTCGGAGGCAATCACCAGGTCGGCATTCAGCTTGGTTCCAAGCTTCATGCCCAGCGTCATAGCTTCTGCATTCTCGGGATTAGGACTGACAACCGTGGGGAAGTTTCCGTCAATGACCATTTGTTCGGGTACAACGTGTATATTCTGAAAACCCCATGAACGCAGAGCCATCGGGATGATGACACGCCCCGTTCCGTGCATGGGCGAATAGACTATGTTCAAATCCTTGTGGCGGAGAATAACATCCTGGTCAACCATTGCTTCCTTGACGGCCTGCAGGTAGTCCCAGTCCATTTCGCCGCCAATAGGAACTATCAAGTCTTTATTACCCTCAAACTTCACTTTGTCGATGGTCACCTTATTGACTTCGGCAATGATGCCAGTGTCATGGGGAGCCAACACTTGTGCGCCATCTTCCCAGTAAGCCTTATAGCCGTTGTATTCTTTTGGGTTGTGGCTTGCCGTTACGTTCACACCGGCCTGGCAGCCCAGATGGCGGATGGCGAAAGATATTTCCGGTGTCGGGCGCAAGCTTTCAAAGAGATATACCTTGATGCCGTTGGCCGAAAAGATGTTGGCCACCGTTTCGGCAAACATGCGACCGTTGTTGCGGCAGTCATGACCCACGACGACGCTCAAGTCATTGCGACCGGGAAAAGCCTTCAGTATATAATTAGCAAAGCCCTGTGTGGCCATTCCTACAATATACTTGTTCATGCGGTTAGTACCGGCACCCATGATACCACGCAGTCCTCCCGTTCCAAACTCCAAATCGCGATAGAAGGAATCTATCAGTTCCGACTTGTCTTCATTATCCAACATTGCCTGTACGGCATTGCGTGTCTCCTCGTCGAACGACGGAGTCAGCCACTGGCGGGCACGAGCCTCACACTGGGCAATCAATTCGTTGTTTTCCATCTTCTTCTTGTTTATTTATACTTTCTTACTTAATTCTTTTTTGCAAAGATAAACATTTTAAACGAAACAAGTCGTATGTTTCAAAGTTTTTTTATAATTTTGCAAACAAATAAAAACCATTCCACATGGAGCTTCATTTTACCGGCATACTCATTGCCGTATGCACTTTTCTCGCCATTGGCATGTTCCACCCACTGGTCATCAAGACGGAATATCACACCGGCACCCGATATTGGTGGGTCTTTCTATTATGCGGTATCGCCTGTATCGTGGAGGCCTGCTTCATGGCAGATGTCTTCTGGTCGTCATTGACAGGTGTCATTGGCGCGTCCTTTCTCTGGAGCATCGGCGAATTGTTTGCCCAGAAAAAGCGCGTAGAAAAAGGATGGTTCCCCATGAATCCTAAGCGAAAGAACGAATACCAAACCATTGATAAAAACGAGACGCTCTGCCCGATACATCATGGTAAGAGCATCTACGCCATTGATGATGAAAACTGAGCTCATCCTCGTCGGCAAGACCGTCAATAAGCATTTTGTTGCCTGTATCAACGACTATGTTGAGCGCATAGGCCATTACATGCCTTTCACGCTGACCACCATTCCCGAGTTGAAGAATACCAAAGCGCTCAGCGAAGAACAGCAAAAGGAGCGTGAAGGGGAACTTATTCTTGCACGATTGCAACCAGCTGACACCGTCGTACTACTTGATGAACACGGTCTGGAACTCCGTAGCATTGAGTTTGCCCAATACATGGAGCGCAAGCAGGCTACGGCCCGACGACTGGTTTTCATCATTGGCGGTCCCTACGGATTCTCACCAGCCGTTTATCAGCGGGCCAACGAAAAGCTCTCACTATCCGTCATGACCTTCTCCCACCAGATGGTGCGTCTCATCTTCACCGAGCAGCTCTACCGCGCCTGCACCATCATCAAAGGTGAACCTTACCACCACGAATGAGCAAAATTTCCCTATTACTTCGTATTTTTATTCGGCAAAATCTAAACGAAAACAACCCTATATACTCACTATGCTTAAAATGAACAAACATCTACTGACGACTTTACCTATTATATTATGGACGTTGCTCTGCCCGCTAAACCTAATGGCACAGCAGTGGCCTGCTGCCAAACAAGAAGCCAAGCCGGGCACTCGCTGGTGGTGGCTGGGCTCAGCCGTGGACAAGAAAAACCTTGAATGGAACCTACAGGAGTATGCCCGTCACGGTATCGGAGCCGTGGAAATCACCCCTCTCTATGGCGTACAAGGAAACCAAGACAACAACATTCCCTATCTCTCCGACAAGTGGATGGAGATGTTACGCTATACCCAGGAGCAAGGCTTGAAAAACGGCATTGAGATAGACATGGCTACCGGTACGGGCTGGCCCTTTGGCGGCCCATGGGTTCCACTGAAGGAGAGTGCCTGCAGGGCGGTGTTCGTAGAGAAAGATTTTTCACATCTCCAAACGGAGAATATAGACCTTACACCTTCTGAAAAAGATGCTAAGAATGCAGTGCTTCACAAAGTGATGCTATATAGCGGAAACGGACAAGCCATCGATGTCACTGAACAAGCAAAAGGCGGAAAACTGATATTGAAAGACCTCACCTCCAAGCTTTCATCTATAGCCCCCAATAAGGCCATCGCAGTATATATAAAATATGGTGTCATGAAGGTAAAGCGGGCGGCACCAGGCGGAGAGGGGCTCGTCATCGACCACTTCGACAAGGATGCTGTAGCTCATTACCTGCAACACATCGAGGAGGCCTTTGAGCGTACAGGAACGCCCTACCCCCACACCTTCTTCAACGATTCCTATGAGGTGGCCGATGCTACTTGGACACCAACTCTTTTTGAGGAATTTGAAAAACGTCGCGGTTATCAATTAGAGCACTATCTGCCGCTCTTGCTTCACGCTGAGTCAGACAGGCCGGATTCTCCGAAAGTCTTGTCCGACTACCGTGAAACGCTGAGCGACCTTCTCTTGGAGAACTTTACTGAGCAGTGGACCGCTTGGGCACACAAGCATGGAGCCATCACCCGTAACCAAGCGCACGGTTCGCCCGCCAACCTTATTGACTGCTATGCCGCCGTCGATATTCCTGAGATTGAAGGATTTGGACTCTCCGAACTGGGCATCAAAGGTCTTCGACAAGACCCTGGCAAGACTCGCAAGAACGACTCCGACTTCTCCATGCTGAAATATGCGCCATCGGCAGCCCATATCATGGGCAAACCCTACACTTCGAGTGAGACTTTCACCTGGCTGACCGAACATTTCCGCACTTCACTCTCACAACTGAAACCCGACATGGATTTGATGTTCTGCGCCGGTGTGAACCACATGTTCTTCCACGGCACCTGCTATTCGCCCAAGGATGACGTCTGGCCGGGATGGAAGTTCTATGCCAGCATCGACATGAGCCCGACGAACAGCATCTGGCGAGATGCCCCTTACTTCATGCAATATGTCGAGCGCTGTCAAAGTTTCCTGCAATGGGGAGAACCCGATAACGACTTCCTGGTCTATCTGCCCATTCGCGACATGTGGCAGAAGCAGCCCGACAAGTTACTGATGCAGTTCTCAATCCATCAGATGGGCAAGCTGGCACCCGAATTCATTCAAAGCATCTTGGAGATTGACCATGCCGGTTTCGATTGTGATTACATCAGCGAACGACTACTCCTCAAGACATTATTTAAAAATGGCATGCTGGTCACAGAAGCCGGAACTTGTTACAAAGGCCTCATCATTCCTGACAAGAAAAACCTGATGAGTCAAGAGACTCGTGCCCACATTGAAAAATTAAAGGCACAGGGAGCCCACATCATCTACGGCACCGATGCCCGCCAGATGGCCAAGGTCGCCAAGCCCGAACTCATGAAGGCCAAGCACGGATTGAAGATGATACGCCGGAAGAATCCAAACGGCCATCACTACTTCATTGCCAACCTGACGGCAGACGATATCCATACCGTTGAGCCACTGGCTGTGCCGTTTAAGGATGCCGTGTGGTTCAACCCACTCAATGGCGATATCACGTCCGCAGAATTCAATGCCAATGGTATCGACATCAACCTGCGCAGTGGTGAGTCGATGATTCTTCAGACCTACGATGAGCCCTTGACCAGCAAACCTGCTGTAGCCGTCAAGAGTTCTGACCACGATAACGATATCGCACTTGAAGGACCGTGGGCGCTGACCTTCACAGAGGAAGCCCCACATGTAGAAGGCACTTTCCAGCTCGATCACTTACAGACTTGGGAACATCTTGACAACGACAGCGCCCGTGTGACGATGGGCACTGGTGTCTATACCACTACGTTCAAACTCACGAAAAAGGAATGTCTGAAGGGTCACTGGTTGATTGACCTTGGCGATGTGCGCGAGTCAGCTCGCGTTTACATCAACGACCAGTTTATCGGCTGCGCGTGGTCGGTTCCCTATGTTCTTGACACCAAGAACACCCTGAAGCCCGGAAAAAATAAAATACGCATCGAGGTGACTAACCTACCCGCCAACCGCATCAGCGAGCTTGACCGCCAAGGTGTGAAGTGGCGCAAGATGGAGGAAATCAATGTCGTGGATATCAATTACAAGAAAACCACTTATGCCGACTGGGAACCCGTTCCCTCCGGCCTCGCCGGACCTGTCAAGCTTTGTCGCAGGTAGCACAATGATCCATTCCGGTCATTTCAAACATAAAATAAGTCTAGTGAGATTACTGTCACGAAGTGACACTCATTATCAGATAG
>CAMNOK010000060.1 GCA_946546825.1 uncultured bacterium | reverse complement strand
GCCTTTTAATCACCTGAGAGAATTCCTATTATCAAGTAAAATAAATTATATTACAAAGTAAAATAAATTATATTACAGGGTAAAATAAATTATATTACAAAGTAAAATAAATTATATTGCAAAGTAAAATAAATTATATTGCAAAGTAAAATAAATTATATTGGTAGATAGAAAGGTTGTTGTTGAGGGATAGACGCTATCCTTTGACATGACAAAAGTTCACATATCGCTGAAATCAAACAGACATATTTTGAAACTATTTACATGATTTCTGTCACGAAGTGACACTCATTAGGAGTCTGTTCCCTAAGTCGCACTTATGGGAATCATAGATAGTACAAAAAGAGTGTGTGTCATTTGACACACACTCTTTCATCTTTCGGAAGTTCTTTCTTCGCGTCGCTATGAAAGCGTCGCTGTGCACGAGCGAAAAAAAATTTAGCGAAAACGCAGTCCCATACGAGCCTCAACGACGTTGACGACATAGTCTCCAAGCTTCTCGCACTCGTTGACGAGGTCAATGTAGATAGTTCCCTCGGCATAAGTGTATTCGTGGTTATTCACGTCAATGATGTTCTGGGCCTTCAGCTGGTTGCGATAGTTATTGATCTCGTTTTCAATGTTGAACGTGCGGTTCACGTCGTAGGAATCCTTGCGGCCGCCCATCAGCAGATTCATCTGTGTCAGAGCCTGTTCCGTGAGTTGCATCATCTGGTGCAGGTGTCCGTATTGTTTCTCGTTGAAGTGGTCGCGCTTATCGCTGAACTTACGGTTGATAGTGCGTGCCATATTGTAGCAGGCATCGCCGATAGACTCCAGTTCGCTAACCTCTCGCAGCATGGCACGAATCTTGGCTTTGGTGTCATCAGAGAGATGGGCGTCGCTGACGCTCTCCAGATATTTGGCAATCTCCAGTTCCATGTTGTCGGAGATGCTTTCGTATTTCTCGATGCGCGAGAACAAGCGGTTGAACTCTTCCACATTCTTGCCATTCTTCTTACTGCTAGTAGCCGTTGACGATTCGTTGAGCAGGTCTTGCACCATACTGAACATACGCTGCATACGTTCGCCGAAGGCGCGTATCTCCTTCTGAGCCTCCAGCACCGAGAGTTCCGGAGTCTTCATGAAGCCAGCCGTGATAAAGTGCAGGCGGAAGTCCTCCTCTTCGTCTTGCTTCTTAGGTTTGATGACCCAGCAGACAAACTTCTCTATCTGCGGAATGAACCAGATGAGGATTCCGGCATTGATGACGTTGAAGCAGGTGTGGAAGGCTGCCAGAATGAAGGTCAGCTTGTCGTTAGAGTTCATGTGGCTCATGTCTTTTCCCGAAGCACCGCCCACATAGTCCACGATACTGATGACCGTGTCGATGAAGGGGTGGAAGACCATCAATATCCAGATGACGCCAAAGACGTTGAAGAACATGTGGGCCAGTGCTGCCCGGCGGGCCTGTGCGTTGGCCGACATTGCAGCGAGGTTAGAGGTAATGGTGGTGCCGATGTTTTCACCAAGCACCAGGGCAATACCCTGATAGATGGGCATGGCACCGGTTGCGCAGAGCAACATGGTGATGGCCATGACTGCTGCGCTCGACTGCACACAGAACGTCATAATGCCGCCCAGTACCAGGAAGATAAGCGTTGTCAGGAACGAGTCTGGATTGAACGACTTAAAGAAGTTCACCACTGCCACGTTGTGTCCCAGGTCCATCTCCATACCTGTAGATTTCAAGGTTGTCAGACCCAGCAGCAGGAAGGCCAGACCAAAGAGAAAGTCTCCGATGTAGCGGCGCTTCTTCAGATAGATGAGGATGATTCCGACGAAGAAACCCGGATAGACCAGCACGGAGATATCAAACGATGTTCCCGCAGCCATAATCCATGCCGTGAGTGTCGTTCCGATGTTGGCACCCATGATGACCGAGATGGCCTGTGCCAGGGTGAGGAGTCCGGCATTGACAAACGATACCGTCATCACCGTGGTGGCCGTTGACGACTGTACGGAAGCGGTTACAAACATACCCGTCAGCAGACCGGTAAAACGATTGGTTGTCATGGCGCCCAAGACATGGCGCAGTTGAGGACCCGCCATTTTCTGAAGGGCTTCACTCATTGACTTCATACCGAACATCAAGAGTGCGAGCGAACCCAACAGCTTAAAGATAACCCAGATTGACATGAATGTAGAATTAATGGGATAATTTGTTAATAGTGCTTAGCCTTATTCAAGCATTCCATATTTGATTTGTCTGCAAATTTAATTGAATTATTCGATTCTTCAAAGTTTTTGTCTGTTTTTTCTTCCACATCAAAAAAATATTCGTATTTTTGCATGACCAAGAAAACCATGTATGATGGAACATGTCGAAATTCGTTGTGTCAATACACAAAAGAAGATAACGGTGCCCGTTGGAAGCTCGCTGGCCGAGATTTTCCCAATGACGGGCACTGACATTCCGTATGGCCCCATTGTAGCCAAGGTAAACAACAAGGTTGAGGGATTGAAATACCGTGTCTATAGGAACAAGGATGTAGAGTTCTTAGGCATTCAGTCGGCTTCGGGCCACCGCACCTATACCCGCTCTCTGTTCTTCGTGCTCTGCAAGGCTGTGCACGATCTCTTTCCCCAAGGCTCCGTGGTCATCGACATACCCGTATCCAACGGCTACTACTGCGACCTCCATATCGGACGCGACCTGACCCTACTCGACACTGAGCACATCAGAAACCGTATGAAGGAAATCATTGAAGCTCAGCTTCCCATCCACCGCTACGAAAAGCCCACGGAAGAAGCCATCCAAGCCTTCAAGGAGCTCGGCACCCTCTCCAAGGTGAAACTTCTGGAAACGCTCGGCAACCTCTATACAACCTACTATGAGATTGACGGCTTTGTAGATTATTTCTACGGTGCCATGCTCTACAACACCTCACAGCTGTATCTCTTCGGACTGGAGAAATACTACGACGGACTATTGCTACGCATTCCCGACAAGAACGACCCTTCGAAGCTGGGCGAGCTAATCCGACAGGACAAGATGTTTGAAATCTTCAAGGAGCACCACCGCTGGCAGAACATTCTCGGCATCAGCACCGTGGGGGAGTTTAACGCTGCCGTGCAGGAGGGGCATGCCAACATCATCATCAACGTCTCCGAGGCCTTGCAGGAGAAGAAGATTGGACAGATTGCCGACCTCATAGCCGAGCGCAGGCCCCGCCTCGTCCTCATCGCCGGACCATCGTCGAGCGGAAAGACCACCACCTGCAAGCGTCTCTCCGTTCAGCTGCTGACCAGCGGCATCCGTCCTGTGCCCATCTCTTTGGACGACTACTTCGTGAACCGTGAGGAGACACCCAAAGACGAGAACGGTGAATATGATTTCGAGAGCATCCATGCCCTGAACATTTCTCTTATCAATGAGCAGTTCAACGCCCTTTTCCGCGGTGAGGAGGTGGAACTTCCGCGTTACGACTTCCCCGCAGGGCGCAGCGTCAAGAGCGGCAAACGCCTGTCTCTCAAGCCCAACGACATCTTGGTGGTGGAGGGCATCCATGCCCTGAACCCAGAGCTGACGGCCCAGATTCCCGATGAACAGAAGTTCCGCATCTATGCCTCGGCCCTCACCACCATCCTCTTGGACAGCCACAACTACATCCCCACAACCGACAACCGTCTGTTACGCCGCATCATCCGCGATTACAAGTACCGCGGCTGCTCGGCTCAAGATACCATTCACCGCTGGCCCAGCGTCAGAGCCGGAGAGAACAAGTGGATTTTCCCTTATCAAGAACATGCCGACGTGATGTTCAATACGGCCATGATCTATGAGCTGGCCGTCATCCGCTCTCAGGCCGACAGCGTCTTGGAGATGGTTCCTGAGAACTGCCCGGAATATGCGGAAGCCTACCGCCTGCGCAAATTCCTGCGCTACATACAGCCGGTGAACATCCAATCGCTGCCACCCACCTCGCTTCTCCGCGAGTTCCTTGGCGGCTCCACATTTAACTATTAAAGAATAATTCTGCTCTCGGAATTAAAAGCGGAAGCGGAAGTGAAAGTGAAAGTGAAAATAAAAATGAACAATATGCCCGAACAATTAGAAGTGAAAGAATTAGATCAGGTTGTCGTACGCTTTTCCGGAGACTCCGGCGACGGTATGCAACTGGCTGGCAACATCTTCTCAACCATCTCTGCCACCGTGGGCAACGGCATCTCTACCTTCCCCGACTATCCGGCAGACATCCGCGCCCCGCAGGGGTCGCTAACCGGTGTCAGCGGCTTTCAGGTGCACATCGGCACCGGCCAGGTATATACCCCCGGCGACAAGTGTGACGTGCTGGTGGCCATGAATGCCGCCGCCTTGAAGACACAGTATCGCTATGCTAAACCACAGGCCACCATCATCATCGATACGGATGCCTTCGGTCCCAATGACCTGAAGAAGGCACAGTTTGCCTCCGACGACTACCTGCTGGAGATGGGCATCGACCCCGACCGCGTCATCGCCTGCCCCATCACTCGCATGGTGAAGGAGACAGGAACGACAGAAAACAACGGAAACATCGACAATAAAGCTTTGCTCAAGAGTCGAAACATGTTTGCACTGGGCATCGTCTGCTGGCTCTTTAACCGCGACTTGGAACTGGTCAACAGTTTCCTGCGCACAAAGTTTGCCAAGAAACCTCAGATTGCCGAGATGAACATCCGCGTGGTGCAGGCCGGATATGACTACGGAGCCAACACCCACGCCTCGGTACCGGCCACCTATCGCATCGAGTCGAAACACAAGAAGCCGGGTCGCTATATGGACATCACCGGCAACAAGGCCACAGCCTATGGTCTGATGGCAGCTGCCGAGAAAGCTGGCCTTCGCCTGTTCCTCGGCTCCTACCCCATCACACCGGCTACCGACATCCTTCACGAACTGGCCAAACACAAGTCGATGGGGGTCATCACCGTGCAGTGTGAAGACGAAATCAGCGGCTGCGCCTCAGCCGTAGGGGCTGCCTTTGCCGGGGCATTGGCAGCCACCAGCACCTCCGGACCAGGCATCTGCCTAAAGAGTGAGGCCATCAACCTGGCCGTCATCGACGAGTTGCCGCTGGTGGTCATCGACGTGCAGCGCGGCGGACCTTCCACCGGACTGCCCACAAAGAGCGAGCAGACCGACTTGTTGCAGGCCCTCTACGGCCGCAACGGAGAGAGTCCTATGCCGGTCATTGCCGCCACCAGTCCCACCGACTGCTTCGATGCCGCCTACATGGCTTCCAAAATAGCCTTGGAACACCTCACGCCTGTCATCCTGCTCACCGATGCCTTCATCGCCAACGGCTCTGCCGCCTGGAAGCTACCCAAGATGAGTGAGCTGCCAGAGATACATCCCCACTATGTCACAGAAGAACAGAAATACAAGTATTCACCCTATAAGCGCGATGCCGAGACCAATGTGCGCTACTGGGCCGTACCCGGACAAGAGGGCTATCAGCACATTCTCGGCGGACTGGAGAAAGACGGCGAGACCGGTGCCATCAGCACCGACCCCGAGAACCACGACCTGATGGACCGCCTGCGTTACGACAAGGTGCAGAAGATTCCTGTTCCCGACCTGGAGGTTGAGGGCGATAAAGACGACGCCGACCTGCTTATCGTGGGCTTCGGCTCCACCTACGGTCACCTGTATTCTGCCATGCAGGAGCTGCGCCAGAAGGGTCACAAGGTGGCGTTGGCGCAATTCAAGTACATCAATCCGCTGCCACGCAACACCCGCGACGTGCTCCTCAAATACAAAAAAGTAGTGGTGGCCGAGCAAAACCTCGGACAGTTCCGCGCCTACCTGCGCATCCGCATCTATGGTTTTACACCAGAGAAATACAACCAGGTAAAGGGCCAGCCCTTCGTGGTGAGCGAACTGGTGCAAGCCTTCGAAGAAATGATAACCTCCAAATAATAACACGAATTGCAATCTTCCTATGACAGACAATATCCAACACTCCTCTCCCTCGAAAGAGACGGCATGGGGAGTTTCTGACTTCAAGAAGGGACAGCCCCGCTGGTGTCCGGGCTGCGGTGACCACTTTTTCCTGGCATCCCTCCATAAGGCCATGGCCGAAATTGGTGTGCCCCCCCACCAGACGGCCGTCATCAGCGGCATTGGCTGCTCCAGCCGACTGCCCTACTATGTGAACACCTATGCCATGCAGACCATCCATGGCCGTGCTGCCGCCATTGCCACCGGCGCCAAGGTCACCAACCCCGACCTCACTGTCTGGCAAATCAGTGGTGACGGTGACGGACTGGCCATCGGCGGCAATCATTTCATACATGCCATGCGCCGAAACATCGACATCAACATCATCTTGCTGAACAACCGCATCTACGGACTGACCAAGGGACAGTATTCCCCGACCTCGCCGCGTGGCTTCGTATCGAAGTCCAGTCCCTACGGAACGGTGGAAGACCCCTTCCGTCCGGCAGAGCTGTGCTTCGGTGCACGAGGCAACTTCTTCGCCCGTGCTGTGGCAACCGACGCTCCCGCTACCATAGAGATTCTCAAGGCCGCACAGCAACACAAGGGGGCTTCCGTATGTGAGATTCTGCAAAACTGTGTCATCTTCAACAACGGCTGCT
Organism: uncultured bacterium; assembly: GCA_946546825.1. Lineage (GTDB taxonomy): Bacteria > Bacteroidota > Bacteroidia > Bacteroidales > Bacteroidaceae > Prevotella. The sequence continues at coordinate 2,356 of CAMNOK010000060.1, read as the reverse complement.
ACGACAGTGTCTATAAAAAAGAAGAACGCTCCCGCAATGCCATCTATGTCAAGCACGGCCAACCCCTCATCTTCGGCGAAAACAACGAATACGGACTGGTGCAGGAAGGCTTCGGACTGCGCGTGGTGAAGATAGGCGAAGACGGTATCACGGAGAAAGACCTGCTTGTGCACGACGCCCACTGCCAAGACAACACCTTGCAACTGAAGCTGGCCATGATGGACAATGAGCACGGATTCCCCGTGGCATTGGGCGTTATCCGCGACGTGGAGGCTCCCACCTACGACCAGGCTGTGCATGCCCAGTTGCAGGAGGTGAGTGCCAAAAAGCCATACCACAACTTCGAAGAACTACTCGAAACCAACGATATCTGGGAAGTGACAGAGAGTTAAAAGTGAAGAGTAAAGAAAAATGCTTAAAGTGATAAGAACATTCATGCTGTGTGTTGCTGTTGTACTGACAACAGCAAGCTGCAAGGATGACGACGAGACACCCATCGTGCCTAACTATCTGGCTACACAAACCATCCTCGTGGTGCAGCCCCACACGCCAACCCTTGCCCGCGCTCTCCAGCAGAACCGTGACGACATCAAGGCCAACATCAAGACTCACGGACTTGGCAACACACGACTGGTGGTCTATCAGGGCCAAAGCAACACTTCGGGAACTCTGACAGAATACATCTATGCCAACGGAACCGTCATCGAGCAGACCTTGAAAAGCTATCAGGACTTTCCCATGCTGAACAAAGAGAGCATGACAACCCTGCTGCGTGACGTCCAACAACTGGCACATCCCTACGGCGGCCACTATTCACTGATCGTTGGATGCCACGGCATGGGATGGGTGCCTTACGGCACCTACTACCCCAACCGCCGCATTGCCAAATTCATCGGCGGCGAAACTTCTACAACCAACATGGAGACTGCCGACCTGGCAACAGCCATGGCCGACGCAGGAATGCACACAGACTACATTCTCTTCGACGACTGCTACATGGCCTGTGCAGAAGTGGCCTACGAACTGAAAGATGTCACCGACTACCTGCTGGCTTCTCCCGCAGAAATCATGGCCTACGGCATGCCCTACAGCGACCTGTTCCACTTCCTGACAACCACTCCGCCAGACTTCGACAACATCATGACGGCCTTCAACAGCTTCTATAGCCGCTATGACATGCCCTACGGCACCTACTCTGTCATCGACTGCCGGGTAATTGGCCGCCTGGCCTTTCTCATGAAGACCATCAACAGCCGCTTCACCTTCGACCGTGCACAAGAGCCACTACTGCAAGCCTACGACGGCTTCTCTCAGAACCACGCCAGCAAGCACGCCTTCTACGACCTTGGCGACTATATAGAGAAGCTCTGCACCGATGCCGACCTGCGCAGCCAAGCCCACGACCTGCTCCAACGACTCGTTCCCCATAAGACACACACTGCCTACTATTATTCCAAGTTTGACGGCCTGGACCATTTCATCAACACCTATTCAGGCATCACCGTTTCCGACCCTACCACCAACACTCTCTTCCAGCCTGCCCTGCAGACCACCGCCTGGTGGCAGGCCACCCACTAACTCTTTCATAGAAGAATGTGTTCCGTCTCGTTCAGAGGCTTACGCACAGCCTCTCGCCAATGGAAGGCGGAACAACATGAGGTTCTGAAATCGTCGTTTCATGGTATTTGTAACTCATTGTATTATTATTAACATAGCAATGGCATGAGCAAAAAGTCTATCCGTTTTTTTAACGACCGTGAGGTACGGGCCGTCTGGGACGAAGAGCACCTAAAGTGGTGGTTTTCGGCTACAGACATTGTGCGGGCCATCAATGATGAAGAGGATTATGTAAAGGCCGGTAACTACTGGCGTTGGCTGAAAAAGAAGTTAAACACAGACGGCATTCAACTCGTGAGTATCACTCACGACTTCAAATTCGAGGCTCCTGATGGCAAGCAACGTAAGGCCGATGCGCTGGATGCGGAGGGTGTGCAGACATTGGCCACGCACTATCCCAACAATCGGGCTAATGCTTTTCTCAATTGGTTCACCTATAGCGACAACAGCATTGACGGGCAAAGCAAGAAGAAAGCATACACGCTGATAGAGAGTGGGTTGCTTGACAGTATGGAGCCAGGAACGGTGAGTGCCTCCTCAAAGAATTTGGTACTGCAAAGGAACAAAATTATATCGAATTGTCGTCAGAAATATCTGACTTTCAGTTAATTAATTTTTAGAACACCCCGTAAGTGAAAAATCTGACATGGCCAAATGCGGAATTTAGATAATAATAGAAAATGAACGTGCGTACCTTATTTGTTTTATTAATCCTGATGCTCGCCTCGGGTGCTAAGGC
>CAMNOK010000059.1 GCA_946546825.1 uncultured bacterium | reverse complement strand
ATGACAATGACGACACGGTTCTGGTCGTTCTCGGCAAAGGGCTGCGCAGTATCGCCCTTGGCTGAACTGCTGATGCGGCTCTCTGCGACACCCAGCTTCACAAGAGCTGCCTTGACGGTGTCAACACGTTTCTCAGAATAGGTTTGGTTGATGGGAGCTGTGCCCGTACCCTTGTCGGCATAGCCTGTGAGTACTATCTGAGCGGAAGGATTCTCCTGTGCCCATTGGGCAACTCGCTCAACAACAGCCTTTTGTGCTTCTGAAAGCTCTGTTTCACGCAAGCCGAAGAAGACATTCTCTGTAATCTTAGCGGGAGCCTTCCTGACCACAGGTTTCTTCTCGGCAACGACAGGTTTGGCTGGCGCGGTATAGGCGCTCTGATCTTCTAAGGTTTCCTGCACAACAGGAGTGCTGACAGGTGCTACTTTGGCTTTCTTCTTACCGAACTTGAAAGCAAGACCGGCCATGGCATAGGGCCATACCTTACCAGAGGTGCAACTCCTACCATAGTTGTCAAGCACCATCTGACCGCCGCCTTCAAGCAGGAGGCTCAAGTTGTGGACAAACTGCAGGTCGAGCTGGCCACCGAAACGGAGGTTTGGACTCAGGCGCTCATTCTTATCCTTGCCGAGAGGCACATCTCCGCTATACTTCGTTGTGGCATACTGAAGACCGAAGCCTCCGAGCAACACGACATTGAGAAACTTGTTGTAGTTGGGGTTCACAAAGTTGGAGAGGTTCAACAACAAGTCAGCATTACCGCCAATGAAACGGTTCTTGTAATCATAGCCTACCACGTTGTTGAACTGCTTCCAGCCCCATCCGTCAGCTTGGATGCGCGCGCCTATGGCGGGCGTGAAGTAGGCACCAAGCGAGATGGCGCCCATCGGAGCCCATTTGCGATCCACGCCATCTTCAATAAAGGAGCGCGTAGCGCCACCCTGAACACTGACAAATGGGCGGATGCCCTCTGTGTCCTTGTCTTCCAGACGGACACTCTGTGCCATGCTGCTCATAGAAACGAACATCATTAGCACGACAAAAGAAATCTTACTCAATAATCTCATTTTCAATTAATCCATTAAATTTAACAAATAAATATGCAGCAAAGTTACTATTTATTAGCTGAATAACAAAGAAAAAACAACAAAAATGGTTTTTATTTCTCGATAAGAAAGGAGGGCTATACAGGCTAATTGAAAAAAATGTTGTATCTTTGCACCGCTAAACTATAATTCATCAAAAAATGTCAACTCTTACATTAGCGATTGTGGCAGTGTTTGTCCTCGGCTATCTGTGCATAGCCCTGGAGAGCCTGACCAAAGTGAACAAGGCAGCCATCGCCCTGTTGATGTGCGTATTGTGCTGGACAATCTACATGTTCAGCCCTTCGCCGGAGATTGGGGAGATCTTGAAGTTGAACCTCGGCGAGACTGCCGAGACGCTCTTCTTCCTCATGGGTGCTATGACGATTGTAGAAATCGTCGATTCCAACGGAGGTTTCAACTTTGTGCGCGACATGCTGAAGACTCGCAACAAGCGCGTGCTGCTATGGCGCGTCGCACTGATGACGTTCTTTCTGTCGGCCATTCTCGACAACCTGACGACCTCTATCGTAATGATTATGGTGTTGCGCAAGCTCATCAGCGATGACAAAGAGCGCCTGCTCTATGCGGCTTTGGTTGTCATCTCGGCTAACTCTGGCGGTGCCTTCTCCCCTATCGGCGATGTCACGACCATCATGCTTTGGATTAAGGGTATGATTACCACCCAGGGAGTCATCACGGAGATATTCATTCCATCGCTGGTATCGATGGCCGTTCCGGCACTCATCATGCAATATATGCTGAAAGGAGAGTTCGACCGTTCCCAGAATGTCGAGGAAGCCCAAGTCAGTGCCTACACGAAACATCAGCGGCAAACCATCTTCTGCTTTGGCGTTGGCGGTCTGGTGTTTGTACCCATCTTCCGCTACCTGACCGACCTGCCTCCCTACATGGGCATCCTGCTGGTATTAGGCGTATTATGGACAACGACCGAAATCTTCAGCCGTCATCTGGATGAAGGCGACACCATGGCCAAGCGTGTCTCCGACTTGCTGTCGCGCATAGACATTACCACCATCATGTTCTTCTTAGGAATCCTGATGGCCGTGTCTTGCCTGGCCGAAATCGGGGTGCTCACCATGCTGGGACAAGGACTGGACACCACCTTCCAGGGTAACCACTACCTCGTGACAGGTATCATTGGTGTGCTCTCGAGCATTGTCGATAACGTACCTCTCGTGGCCGGCTGCATGGGAATGTATCCCATTGCCGAGACCGGCGACATGGCCGTAGATGGCATCTTCTGGCAACTGCTGGCCTATTGTGCAGGCGTGGGTGGCTCCATGCTGATCATCGGCTCTGCTGCCGGTGTCGTCGTCATGGGACTGGAGAAGATTACCTTCGGCTGGTATCTGAAGAAAATTACATGGATTGCCTTTGTCGGCTACCTGGCCGGTATGTTCTGCTACTGGCTCATCCGTACCTTCATTTTTGTAGGATAAAGCAGGCTGGTATCTGACTAAGACCGTCACAGTCAGAATGCCAACATAGGGTTGAAGGCATCTTCCAGATGTTCTATCTGGGGGATGCCTTCATCTTTTGACCCCACAATGGTGAGGATGTCGAAGCGTGTCTCCATGGTTATCTGGTTCTGCTTGACATAGGCATTAGCAGCATAGCCGATGCTTCTGATCTTCTTCCGGTCAACAGCATCTTCCGGTCTTTCAAACAGGCATGACGAGCGTGTCTTCACTTCGATGAATACCAGGGTACGCATATCCTCGGTCAGTGCTATGATGTCTATATCACGGTGACCATACCGCCAGTCGGTTTCACGGATGGTATAACCCCGGCGATGAAGATACTCCACCGCCATCTCTTCCCCCCAGTTGCCAAGGTCGTTGTGCTCTGCCATGTCATCTAAATTAAGCGTTGATACAGTGTTACCGATACAAAAGTAAATAAAACTGTCCGATTGACGAAAGAAAAAAATTGTTTTTCAATTAAAGATATTGAAAAAACTTAGGCCAATTCAAATTTATTACTTACCTTTGTCAACTGCTTTAAATATAATAACAGCAAAATCACTTAACAAGAGAATCATGAGAAAACAAATAATAGCAATGGTCATGGCTCTGACTTGGACCAGTGTGTGGGCTCAAGGCCCCAACAACACTGGCACCTACTATAGCAGTGCCAACGGCAAAAAGGGCGCAGAACTGAAGACCGCACTCTACCAGATTATCAAGAATCCGAATACCGTCAGCTATGACGGTCTCATCGATGCCTATCGCAAGACCGACACACGCCCCGATGGCTATGTGCGTGACTGGTATTCCAACACAACCAACTTCCGTCACAACACCGACAAGGCAGGCTCCTACAAGAAAGAGGGCGATGTCTATAACCGCGAACACCTGGTGCCACAGAGTTGGGGCTGTCCGAAGTCCGATGTCGTGCATGTGGTGCCCACCGACGGCTATGTGAACAACCGACGAGGCAACAGCCCGCTGGGAGAAACCGACAACCCCACCTATCAGTCGAACAACAGCTATAGCAAACTGGGGCCCTGCTCGGTATCGGGGCACAGCGGGACTGTCTTTGAACCCAACGATGAGGTGAAAGGCGATATTGCCCGTGTCTATTTCTACATGGTGACCTGCTATGAGGACCGCTGCACCAGCTGGGGCAACGATGTCTTTGCCAGCAACAAGTATCCGGGCCTGACCACCTGGACACTGAACATGATGCTGCGCTGGGCCACGCTCGACCCGGTGGACTCTGTAGAGTGGGCCCGCAACAATGCCGTGCAACAGGTGCAGGGCAACCGCAATCCTTTTGTCGATTACCCAGGGCTGGAAGACTATGTATGGGGAGACAAAAAAGACACGGCCTTCAACTACCAGCAGTTTGAAGAAAACGGATGGCAGAAACCTACGCCAGACCCAGACCCTCAACCTGACCCGGATCCCAACCCAGACCCTGACCCACAACCTGACCCTGACGATCCAAGCATAGAACCTGACGTTCCCGCAGGAGAGCATATATATAATAAGGTGGCGACAACTACCGATTTGACCGTAGGCGACGGCTACCTGATTGTCTGCGAAAGCACCAAAAATGGCGCACAAGCACTTTCTGGCTATCTCTCCAACAGTACCAAGGCGATGGCCTCCGTCAGCGTCAGTCTCCTGGGTAGCCAGATAAAAACTGAGGTGAACACCTCCGGTAAGCCCCACGAGGTGACTCTGGGCGGAGCAACAGATTCCTATACACTCTATGACAGTTGCGACAAAACTTACCTGGCACTGACCAGCAGCAGCAATGCCCTGAACCATGTGGAAGACGCTACGACAGCCGGTGCCAAATGGACCATCACCATCAGCAATGGGGCTGCCACCATTCAAAACAAAGAATATAGCAACCGGACCCTGCGGTACAACAACAGCAGCCCGCGCTTTGCCTGCTATACCAGCGGGCAGGAACCCGTAGCACTCTACAAGCGCATCGTTACCACTGGCATCAAGGACATAGAGGCCAGCTCATCAGATAAAGACATCAACGTCTTTGGTCTCGACGGCCGAGTGGTGCGCAGCCACGTCTCTACCAGCACATCGCTGCAAGGCCTGCCCAAAGGCATCTACCTGATACAAGGACGCAAGATCGTTGTCAGATAGGGAATAATAAAGATAAACTGGAAAACAAGTTCTTGCTGAACCAAACAAGAATGCCGCATTCGGAGAATCCCGGATGCGGCATTTCAATATATAACGACATGGTGGATTAACACTTCGACGTAAAGTCTAATCCTGAATCTGCAACTCTACAGGGCAATGGTCAGAGCCATAGACTTCAGTGTGGATGGCGGCCTCCTTCACCCGTTCCATCAGGCGGTTGGAAACAACGAAGTAGTCTATACGCCACCCCGCATTCTTCTCGCGGGCATGGAAACGATATGACCACCAGGAATAAGTGACCTGCTCTGGATACAACGAGCGGAAGGTATCGGAAAAGCCACTGCCAAGCAAGGAGGTGAACTTCTGGCGCTCCTCATCTGTAAAACCGGCATTCCTGCGGTTGGAAGAGGGATTCTTGAGGTCTATCTCCTGATGTGCCACATTCATGTCGCCACAAACAATCACCGGCTTACGCTCGTCCAAGCGAAGCAGATAGGCGCGGAAGTCATCTTCCCACTGCATGCGGTAGTCCAGACGGCGCAGCCCATCCTGAGAATTGGGAGTATAGACCGTGACGAGGAAAAAGTCTTCCATCTCTAAGGTAATGACTCGCCCTTCATGGTCATGCTCGTCAATACCTATGCCATTGGTGACGCTGACAGGATGGTGCTTGGTATAGATGGCCGTGCCGGAATAGCCTTTCTTGTCGGCATAATTCCAGTAGGACTCATAACCGGGAAATTCCAGATCAAGTTGTCCTGCCTGCATCTTTGTCTCCTGCAGACAGAAGAAGTCGGCTCCCAACTGCAGGAAAGCCTCAGCAAACCCTTTCCCTGCACAAGCACGCAGGCCATTGACATTCCAAGAAATCAGTTTCATGTTTTGGGGGATTGGCTATATTGTTCAAATCTGGGCACGCAGCAGGTTCATAAACTCCTCGCGGGTCTTGGCCTGATTGAAGGCTCCACTGAAGTCGCTGGTCGTGGTGATGGCATTCTGCTTCTCCACACCGCGCATCTGCATGCACATGTGTTTCGCCTCGATGACCACCATCACGCCAAGAGGTTTCAAGGTTTCCTGTATGCAGTCCTTAATCTGCTGGGTGAGTCTTTCCTGAACCTGCAATCGGTGACTATAAATATCTACAACGCGGGCAATCTTCGACAAACCCGTGATGTAGCCGTTGGGAATATAGGCTACATGTGCCTTGCCATAGAAGGGAAGCATGTGGTGCTCGCAAAGTGAGAAGACATCAATATCTTTCACAATGACCATCTGGTTGTACTTCTCTTCAAAGAGTGCATCGGTCAGCACCTTACGGGGATCCTGCGTATATCCTCTGGTCAACACCTGCATAGCTTTGGCCACTCGCATGGGAGTCTTCTCAAGTCCCTCGCGCTCCGGGTCTTCGCCAAGCAGCGTGATAATGTCTTTATAATGAGCCGCAAGTTTATCAACACCCTCGCGGACATAGATTTCAGTTTCAATCATGGAGATGATGGATAAGTATTAATACTGTACCGTGATCTTTCCTTTCAGAATGGTGGCCTGTGGGAAACCTGAGCTTCTCAGGCTCTGCAATACGCTGTGGGCTTCTTCATAGGTGCGGAAGTTGCCCATGCGACAGGTCCACCTCGGGGAATAAAAATGAACATAGACAGGTTGATCGGGAAAGAGAGCTTTCACATTGTTGCCCACCTGTTGCGCCTTAGAGCGGTCATCTCGGGTGTTTCCTCCCTGGAAAACCTGAATGCGGTAGCCGTTTACTTTATAGCCATTGCGAATAACCTTCGGACTGGTGTCCACCATAGACGGATCGTCGTTGTCACTTTCATGTACGGTGATACTGGTCCCTCCCGTCTTCTCACGGGTCTTTACCGCATTATCACTTTTGTTGCCTTCCTTGACTGCCGCTGCGTCAGTCGTTCCGTTCACAAGGTCATCAATTTCCTTGCTCTCCGTAACGGTGACTGTACCCTGCCCCACCTGCTTTTGCTGCACATGGTCAAGGTAAGTCTGTGCGTTGCTGTTCAGAGCAGCGCACAGACAGATGAATACTATAATGAATTTTCTCATTGTGTTTTGTTATTTCCAAGCGTCGATGATACCCTTGAAGTCGGCGCACTTCAGAGAAGCGCCTCCAATCAGGCCACCATCGATGTCGGGCTTGGCAAACAGCTCGGGAGCGTTGCTGGCCTTGCAGCTACCGCCATAGAGGATGCTGGTATCATCGGCAACAGCGGCACCATACTTCTCGGCAACAATGCTACGGATGTAGGCGTGGATCTCTTCTGCCTGCTCTGCAGTAGCGGTCTTGCCTGTACCGATGGCCCAGATGGGCTCATAGGCGATAACGATATTCTTAAACTCCTCTGCAGACAGGTTGAAGACGCTTCCTTCCAGTTCGGCCTTCACAACCTCGTTCTGCTTCTCTGCCTCACGCTCGGCCAGTGTCTCACCGATACAGAAGATAACCTTCAAACCATTCTTCAGAGCGAGGAGAACCTTCTCTTTCAGAATCTCAGGAGTCTCATGATAGTACTCACGACGCTCAGAGTGACCGAGAATGACATAACGGGCACCTGTAGATTTCACCATCTCGGCACTCACCTCACCTGTGAAAGCACCCTTCTCTTTGTCGGCACAGTTCTCTGCGCCCAGTCCAATGATATCCTGGTTAAGGAACTGTGCTACGGAAGCAAGGTGGATAAACGGAGTGCAAATCACTACGTCACAGTTGGGCTTTTCAGCATTGAGTGTGTCGTTAAGCTCCTTAGCCAGAGCGATACCATCTTGCAGGTTCATGTTCATTTTCCAGTTACCTGCTACAATTTTCTTTCTCATTGTTTTTATTTTTTATAGTTGTAAAAATAGAATTCTCTCTTTCTTTTACTTACTGTTGGGCAGAGGTCAGCTGCCGGAGTTTCTCTATCTGTGGCAAGCTATTATGACTCCATTTACCCACGATGACCGAGCCTTTGAGTAACAACAGACCGGGATTGCTCCTTATCATCGTCTTCAGCGTCGTAGCATCGGTTGTGCAGAACGGGTATTCTGCTCCAGTGATATCCCGCCAATAACTGACGCCCTTCTCTGCACTGGCTGTCAGGCAGTACATGGGCCATCCCTGCTCCAGGGAAAACTCATAGAGTTGGTCTATCTGTCCAAAGTTGCCATCATCCGCCTGCTCCAGATAGGGCGAGACAAGAAGCAGGGTATATCCCTTGTGCGAGAGTACCTGTTCAGTAATGTCCTGTCCTGTTTCTTGATCCACGATGGAGAAATCATGGATGGGCGGAATATATCCTTTTCGGGTCTGCACAGTATGGGTTGCTACATATTCCCAAGTGGAGTCGGGATAATTCTCCAAGGTGAAGGTCTCTTCACGTCCGTTCTTTCGCAGGGTGAAGGTTGTCTCAAACTGCGGTTGCTCTGCCCCTACAGGAATCTCCATTCCCTTCTTGATATCAGCTCCCACATAGTAGGGGCGGAAGTCAATAGGAGGCAGAAAGTAGAGGCTCCACAAGCTGGATGCTACGATGAAGAGCACCGTCAGATTGATGACGATCCACTGCCATTGCCGGGGCATCATCAAAGACATCAGTCTGTTCTTCCAGCATACCAACACCGCACAAGCCAACAATATGATGTTCTTCATCAATGTTTGCCCATTGGTAAGCTTCACGGCATCGCCAAAGCAGCCGCAGTCTTCTACCGGGTCCGTCCAGTATATCCAAATTGTCACAAGCGTCATCACCGCCATCATCGCCAAGATGGTCTTCGTTACGATGCGTCGCCGGATGGCGAGAAGTAGGAAAACGCCCAGTGAGAACTCCAAGGTGGAGAGTGCAACAGAAGCGAGAAGCGTTAACATGTCGGGCATCATGCCCGCCAGTCCCATTGCCTCCAGATAGTCCTGTATCTTATACTGAGTGCCCAGAGGATCAATGGCTTTCACATATCCAGAGAAAATGAATGTGACAGCCAGCAACAGCCTACATAAGTTCACACCGTATTTCCACAGTCTCTCCTTCATCACTCAGCCTTCGTCCTTCATCTTAATGGCTCCAAACACAGAGTAGTTGATGATATCCATGTAGTTGGAGTCGATTCCTTCACTGACGAGTGTTTCACCGCCAAGATCTTCAATTTCCTTGACACGCTGAAGTTTGGTAAGGATGAAATCGGTATAGGAACTGACTCGCATGGAACGCCACGCCTCATCATAGTCGTGGTTCTTACGAATCATCAATTCCAAAGCCTCCTTGGCATAATGGGCATAGCAGTCCATAGCTTCTTCTGGGGTCATATCAACTTCATCGACATAGCCCTTATCAAGCTGTATCAGTCCTATGATACCATAGTTAATCAGAGCGATGAATTCTGGCCGGATGCCTTCATCCACCATTGCCTCGCCTTTCACCTCAAGTGAGCGGATGCGCTTTGCCTTTATATACAACTGGTCAGTGAGCGATGACGGACGCAAGATGCGCCACGAAGCACCATAGTCATGGAGCTTCTTCTCGAAGAGCGTGCGACACTCTTGCATCACCGCCCTAAACTGCTGTTCAGTTTTCTCTTGTCCCATATTCGGTGCAAAGTTACAACTTTTTTCATGATTTACATTTAAATAAACAAAAAAATAACAGCTTGAGTCTTTTTCTTTTTA
>CAMNOK010000058.1 GCA_946546825.1 uncultured bacterium | reverse complement strand
CAGAATCAATGGAATCAACCAGTACAGAATCTTCCACGCCCAAAGAATCGACACCGAATGCCGACGAAACAGCGCTAAACCGTTGGCCCGCCATCACAAGCATGAAGGCGGACAACAGTAATATTATGACTGACTTTCTTCTCATTGAGCGTACAAAGTTACGAAAAAACAAGAGCAGAACAAAACAAAATCTTTTGTTTTTTATGCCGAGCGCATTTATTCATCCTCATCAAACATATCATCATCGTCGAAACCAAACATAACTGGATCAACAAAGGCATCTATGGCCCGACGCTCCTTCTTGGTGGGGCGTCCTGTTCCCCTGGCTCTATCCACAAAACCACTGATACGACTCATCTCCAACAGTTCATACTGTTTGGGGTCGGTGACATTCTCATAGATTTCGGGTAGGAGCTTGGCACCCACACGTTGTTCAATGGGTTTCAGTATGCGGAACGAATAGACAACGGGAGGCTTCTTCACATTGACAACCTCTCCAACCTTGACGGGGCGGCTTGCCTTAACATTAACTCCTCCGATGGTGACACGTCCGTTCTTGATGGCATCTACAGCGATGCTTCTGGTTTTGAAGATACGGGCTGCCCAGAGCCATTTGTCGATACGAGCTGTTTCTTGCATTGTTTTCCCAGTTTGTTGTATTGGTTCATGGTGATATCGATTCCTGCGAGCACGAAGCTCTTGATGACCTCCACAGCTATGTCGATAGCAGGTTGCAGAAGCTCACGCTCCTCAGGAGAGAAGCGTCCGAGGACATGCTCTATCTGCATACCCCGGGGAAAGTCGTTGCCGATGCCCATACGCAGACGTGCATAGTTCTGACCAATGAGTTGCTGGATGTGCCCCAACCCGTTGTGGCCGCCATTGGAGCCGTTCCCTTTGAGACGAAACTGACCAACAGGCACCGCCACATCGTCTGAAATCACAAGCAGACGGCTCTGGTCGATATTCTCCTTACTCAACCAGTAACGGACAGCATTTCCACTGAGGTTCATAAATGTAGTGGGCTTCAGCAGGAATACTTTTCGCCCTCTGAGAGAGGTTTCTGCAATAAATCCGTAGCGACGGTCCTCGAAAACAATATTGGACGCCTTAGCAAAGGCGTCCAATACCATGTATCCAGTATTGTGTCGGGTCTCGGCATACTCATCACCGGGATTTCCCAAACCCACAATCAAGTATTTATCCATACCCAACTATTATTCAGCACCCTCTGCAGCAGCGGCAGAACGAGAAGCACGTGTAGCCTTCACGGAGCAGACGATTACCTCGGGAGAAGTAGCAATCTTGAGACCGTCGAAGTTGAGCTGACCAACCTTAATGCTCTTGCCAAGTTCCAGATTGGTAACATCGATGTCAAGCACCTCTGGAATCTGCTTGTAAGGAGCGGTTACATTGATCTTACGGATAGAAAGGTTCAACTTACCACCGTTGCGAACACCTACGGCCAGACCATTGAGTTTTACAGGGATACCAACCGTGATGGGTTTCTCTTCACTGATTTCAAGGAAGTCAACATGGAGCACTGCGTCTGTAACGGGATGGAACTGCAACTCCTTCATGATAGCCTTATGCTCCTTGCCATCAATAGTCAGGTTCAGCACATAGATATGGGGAGTATAGATGGCCTTGCGAAGCTCAGTCATGGGAATGGAAAACGAAAGAGCCTCGGGCTTTCCGTCAACAAATTTCTCACCATAGAGGTTACAGGGAATGAGTCCCTCTTTTCTCATCAGTTTAGAAGCTTTTTTTCCTACGGTCTCACGCTTCGTACCGGTCAATGCAAATTCTTTCATAATTCTTTAAATGTGTTACTCTAAATTAAGTTGTTAATCTTTTGCCTTAATTCGCCATCACACGATGTGCTCAGAAAAGCGGGCGCAAAGGTAGTAATATTTTTGCATATTCACAAGTTATCTGACAAAAAAAGTAAGAGTGAATAGTTTTTTCTCCTTTTTATATACTATTTATTTGTTTATTCACAAAAAAATAAGTATTTTTGCATGCGTAATTATGGTTTGAAGCATATAACACAAAAGAAGAAAAAAGGATGATTAATCGCGAATTGATAAGAATTAAGATTGTTCAGTTAACCTACGCTTACTATCAGAACGGGAACAGAAACATGGATAACGCTGAGAAGGAATTGCTTTTCAGTCTATCCAAAGCATACGATCTCTACAACTATCTTTTGGCGCTGATTGTTGCAGTGGCACAAGAAGAACGCCATCGTGTTGAGATTCTCACACAAAGGGCTGTTCGCGAGGGTAAGGAACGTCCATCTACTAAATTCGCAGAAAACAAGTTCACCATTCAGTTGGAAGAAAACAAAATGCTGAACGAGTTTATGGAAAAACAAAAGCAGACATGGAGCGACCAGATTGAATTTGTGCGCAAACTGTGCAACCTCATTGAAGGCTGCGAGGTATATCAGGAATACATGGCCTCTGACGATGATTCCTACGAAGCCGATCGCGAACTCTGGCGCAAGCTCTACAAGCTCTTCATTCAGGACAACGAAGACCTGGACTTGCTGCTTGAGGAGATGAGTCTGTATTGGAATGATGACAAGGAAGTTGTTGACACCTTTGTGCTGAAAACCATCAAACGCTTTGACTCTAAAAGTGGCACTCACCAAGAGTTGCTGCCAGAATATCGGGATGAGGAAGACAAAGACTTTGCCCTTAAACTCTTTCGTGCCACCATCCTCAACGCTGACACCTATCAGCGCTACATGAGCGAAGCATCTCGTAACTGGGATTTCAGCCGTTTGGCCTACATGGATGTTGTCATCATGCAGATTGCCATTGCCGAAATGATGACTTTCCCAAACATTCCGGTCAGCGTAACCATCAACGAGTTTGTTGACTTGGCCAAACTATACAGCACTAACAAAAGCGGCGGCTACATCAACGGTATGCTTGACACCATTGCCCGCCACCTTTTGAACACCGGTAAGATGCTGAAGCCCATGAGACCCGAAACTGAACCTAAAGAATAATAAAGAAAATAAAAACGACAAAACATGACAACAATGACTATGGCCGCACAGGCCGCCGGACAAAGTTCAGGGATGCCAATGCTCCTAATGATGGTAGCAATATTCGCTATCATGTGGTTCTTCATGATCCGTCCTCAACAAAAAAGACAAAAGGAAATCCAGAAATTCCAGAATGCCTTGGAGCAGGGCATGAAGGTTGTCCTCGGCGGTGGTATTCACGGAGAAGTGAAACGCGTGAACCTGGCCGATGGCACCGTTGACGTAGAGATTTCTCGTGGCGTGACAGTCACTGTAGATAAGGCAAACGTCTTCGCAAACGGAGCAGCGCAGGCAACAGGAGCCAATGCTTAAGCCACACGACAAATACCAGATAGTCAGGAACTTCCTGTTCAGCTCTGTGAACAAGGAGTTTCTGATTTTTTTGTTCTTTCTCGGGCTGAGCGGAACATTCTGGCTCATCATGACCATGAATGAGAGCTACGAAGTAGAGCTTCCCGTAGAGCTCAAGTTGACTCATGTACCCCAGAATATAGTGATAACCACTGAACTGGAAGACACCGTACACGTCACCGTGCGCGACAAAGGATATGCCCTCCTTCCCTATTTGTGGAGTAAACAAGAGAAGAGCATCTCCGTGGACTTCAAGACTTATGCCAACATCAAAACTGGCAAGGGAGTGTTTCCACTGACCGACCTCTATCGGCAATTATATACGAAGATTTTCAGTTCCACCAAAATTCTCTCAGCCAAACCCGACCGACTGGAGTTCTACTTCAACCAAGGTCAATCGAAACGAGTTCCCGTGAGAATCATCGGACAAATCAAACCTGCCAACAACTACTACGTCTCCCACATGCGTGTGACGCCACAGACTGCTGTTGTCTATGCCAACCGCGAACTGCTTGACAGCATCCACTATGTGCAGACACTTCCCATCAAGCTGACAAACTTCTCCGACTCACTGACAGAAGAGGTAAGCCTCTACAGAACCAGTGGCATAAAAATCGTTCCATCAAAGATACAACTCACACTCTATACCGACATACAGACAGAAGAGAGTCTGGAGATTCCCATTACGGCTATAAACATGCCAGCAGGAAAACTGTTGCGCACCTTCCCCTCAAAGGCCAGGGTACACTTCGTCGTGGGAGCCAAGATGTTCCGACAGATTCGCGCCGACCAGTTTCGGGTGGTCGTTGACTACAACGACATCGCCGCCAATCCTTCGGAGAAATGCACTCTCAAATTGCGCTCCATACCACAGGCTGTCAGCAAGGTTAGACTCGACATCAACCAGGTGGACTACCTCATTGAACAAAAATAAACGGCAATACGCATGAACCAAAAAAGTAATAGACACTTCGCCATTACTGGTGGAATAGGCAGCGGGAAGTCGTTTGTCTGCCAACAGCTGGAAGCTCGAGGCATTCGTGTCTATGACTGTGACCAGGCTGCCAAGCGTCTTATGCGTACTGATGAGAAACTACAGCACAACCTTTGTCAGCTTGTCGGCGAGGAGTTGTATAAAGAGCATGTGCTTCAAAAACACATTCTTGCGGAATATCTCCTGACCAGCGAAGCCAACAAGCAAGCTGTCAATAACATCATACATCCCGTCGTGGCACAAGACTTTCTCTGTTCTGGCTATGAATGGCTGGAGTCTGCCATCCTCTTTGAAAGCGGTTTCAACAAGCGGGTGGTTTTCGACACCATTGTCTGCGTCGTGGCTCCAAGAGCTACACGACTGCAGCGCATCATGCAGCGTGACGGCATCAGCGAGGAACGAGCCGCCGAATGGATAGACTGCCAGATGTCTCAAGAGGAAATGGAGCAGAGCTCCGACTTCGTTATCAACAACGACGGACAGGCTGACCTCAACAGACAACTCGACCAGCTCCTCTCATTCATGAATACATGAAAAGAACTTTGACACTTAACAACATCATAATTTTAAATATTTAACAACATAACAATGGAAACAATTATTGCAATATCAGGCAAACCCGGACTCTATCGACTGGTATCACGCGGCAAAGCCAATCTGATTGTAGAGTCTATCGATGAAGCTAAGAAGCGTATGCCCGTCTTCCCCACGGACCGTGTAACCAGCCTGGCAGACATTGCCATGTACACCGATGCCGAGGACATTCCTCTTTGGAAAGTGCTAAAGAACCTGGGCGACAAAGAGAACTCCAAGGAGTGCTCTCTCAACTACAAGAAGGCTTCAGGAAAGGAGCTCCGCGACTACTTTGGCGAGATACTCCCCGAGTATGACCGTGACCGCGTTCACGACAGCGACATCAAGAAACTCCTGCAGTGGTACAACATACTGGTGAAGAACGGATACACAGACTTCCAAGCCATCATGTCTCCCACAGAGGGCGACAACGTAGATGACCGCAAGGAAGCCTAATTCAACAGAACTCTTTTTCACGGAGCGACACCGCCAAATACGATGTCGCTCTTGTTGTTTTATTTAAACTACACGTTGTAACTATCAACAAACTACTTCACAACGATTTTCTTTCCTTTAACGACATAAATGCCAGCAGGCAGCTGTTGGTTGTCTCTTCTATCCACCTGCCGGCCATAGAGATCATAAATCGCGGCAGCCCCCTCATGCTCACTTTCATTCTTCCTGATATTCTCAATGCCAGTCGTGGCAGTGATGGTATAACTTGAAGACTGAGCAAGTTCTTTGTACAGCGGATCGTAGATGATAACCTTATACTGTCCCTGATACTCCAAACCTTCAAAGACAAATTCCATCGTGGCCGTTTGATTCGCCTGGATAGTTACAATCTGGCGTTTGGGTGTTTCTAAATAATAATAGCCAATGGCAGAATCATATTTACACAACCAACAGTTTATAACATCTTTAAAATCCGTCCTCTCGTTGTTTGTTATCTTTGTTGTCATACGGAGCGTGCTACTGGCTACATCATACACATTGTGTGCAATGCCGACTGGATATGGTTGTGTGGCTGTGAGATTCATTTCTTTGCGTTCTTCAATAATCATTTCGGACTGAGCCAGCACATCCCCATTGGAATCACCATAGTGCAGTTTCACCAAATGGCTTCCTGCCTCGGGTGCTTCGAAGTGGAGTTCTATGTTGTCACTTTCTCCAGGATCTGCCATCAAAGCTACAGACGTAGCAACCTCGCCGTCCACCGTCAGCGTAAGGTCGTTGACGGGTGTAGTACCTTTGTTACTGACGTTGGCCTTTACCGTAATGCCTTCGCCAGGTTTCATGAGTCCCTCGAGCGTAAAGCTGTTGACTGCAAGATTCACCTGATCGCTGTTGACTGGCGTCACCGTCAGATTGTTTCCTTCCAGTTCAAGTTCCAGATAATGTCTGTTGGCCCCAACAGCCTCCTTCCACGCCAAGGTGCCGTTTACACGACAGACACTCTTAAGCACATATTTGCCGTCAGAGAAGTTTGCCCCCATACTGATAGTCGATTTCCACGCGCTATAGCCCCACCCGGTTCCTATGGACCCTGTAGCGCCAGCAGAGATGGTACGTTTAAACTGGCCATCCTTATAAAGAGCGAAACCCAATTCAAAAGCTGTCATCTTCGAACTTTGGTTATAGTGGGCACTGGTAATTTTCAGCTGGAAGTTCTGACTGCTACTGCTACGAGTATATACAGACTTATCTGTGGCGATATCTTTTATACTCATCAATATGTCAGGCGTATTTCCGGCATCGGGCTGTAGCCCCGTGATAATGCTCTGTCTCAATGTAAAGCCATCCTCACTGGTTCCGCCTCCTATGCCCTTATCCTCTGGATTCATCACAGTGAGCAAGAAATATCCATCGCTGTAGCCGCCCCACCCCCAGTTGATATGGTAATAGCCAGCCCCGTCATAACCGTCGAGCACGAAGGCGTGTCCCCCGGTGATGGAAGCTCCCGAGAAATAGACCGGGCGCTTGGCACTCAACTCTTGGTAGATAAGCGTCTCCCACTCTGAAGACAGATAGTCCCTACGTTCATGTGTCTGTGCAGCACCATCGAAGCCGAAATATTGGATAAAGTCTTCTGGGCCAACATAGGCTCCCGAGCCAGATACATCATAGTCCATCTCCACAGCCTGTCCACAGTAGCGCATTAACTTCGCAACCTCCTGTGCCGTCTTGTCAGTTTCATCACTGCGGTAGCTGTCCTTCATCAGGCTCCAGTCGAAAGTCGTGGCAGGCAATGATGTCATGTTGATAAGGAGTGAGCTGGTTGTATAGGAAGAGATGGCTGGTGTCTCGAAGTCACTGCTCCAGTATTTTAATATCTGCGCCATAGCTGTTGCCACACATCCTGTAGGATAATGTAGGGTAATACCATTGTTTTTAAAAGTGGGGCACTGGAGATTATAAGGACCATCCTGGTTCCACATCGTGGTAACCAATGGGGCAACAGCCTCCAATCCTGTTAAGGCTGCTGCCGGCGTGGCATCACCTTGCCTGACCATTTCAATCTGCTGTTCGTAGCAAGCCAGCCACCACCTCAGATCTTCAGGCATATTGTCAGCACTGAAACTCCCTTCATCAGCATAACCGAGCACAGTTTCCGTACGGTCATCGCCAGAAACGATGACATAGCCACCACGCTTGTCTTTCACCTTATTATATATATAATAGGCGGGATGCTCACCCTTAGCTTGAACGGCCAACTGCAAGTCTGCACCCTTCATGAAATGCAGGGCTTTTTGCCTGGCCATCTTCTGACTTACAGGACCTGCCATAGTCAGCTCACAAACAAGCAGACAGATGAAAAAAAATACAAATCTTCTCATAATTATTCTTTTAATGGTCTGCAAAGTTATAATTTTTTTTCCAGTCTTAGGCCATAATTCATAATAAATTCCTACCTTTGCACCCGTTTTCTATCAACAGGGGTACTTGATTAACCCCCTATAACAAAACAAGAATATGAACGAAACACGAAAAAATGAAGGCCTTCAGGCCCTGGGTGCCAAAACCCGCTACAGAGACGACTACGCTCCGGAGGTTTTGGAGAGTTTTCAAAATCAGCATCCCGAAAATGACTACTGGGTTCGCTTTAACTGTCCAGAGTTTACATCTCTGTGCCCTATCACAGGGCAACCCGACTTTGGCGAGATTCGCATCTCTTACATTCCCGCAGAGCGAATGGTAGAGAGCAAAAGTCTGAAGTTATATTTATTTTCCTTCCGTAATCATGGAGATTTTCATGAAGACTGTGTCAACATCATCATGAAAGACCTCATTAAGCTGATGAATCCAAAATATATCGAGGTGACAGGATTCTTTGTACCCCGTGGCGGCATCAGCATCCAACCCTTTGCTAACTACGGCATTCCCGGCACCAAGTGGGAGCGCATGGCCGAGGAAAGGCTCATGCGTCGAGAAGGCTAATTCTCAGCGCGTTTCTTCAAGCGCCTTGCGTGCCTGCTCTGTAGCTATCTCCCGCGCCCGTTTGTTGATATCTTCAACATTCGTGCGGCGGTAGTAGCTGCGAGACTGATTTCCTGCTCCAAGCACGAGAGAATCCCCACGAAGATAAAGAATGTCACAGGTGTCATTCTCTGTGTTTTCTACGGTCACTTCCTGAGAGTCTTTTCCCTTGGCGCGGAGTTCGCCACTTGTCATCACGAGCTTTCCGTTCCAGATATGCCACTCGGTAAAGAGTTTCAGCGAAGGATATACCACAGGACTCTCATCTTCCAGTGCATTCTGGGGTGGCACCCATCCCACGCTCTGTGCCGTCCACTGGCGTTTAAGTGAGAAGCCATATTCGCGAGGAATCAGATAAGTTTCGCGCACAGAGTCTGGCATGTCGCGAAGCATGCGACGTTGAAGCCGCGGAGACAGTTTGTCATAGTCTTTTATTTTGGGCATAACGACATAGCACCAGGTGCCTTTCAGTTCATCCAGGTCGATAACCATGTCTGCCACCAACGAGTCATGTTGGTTCAGTATCAGGCCTATCCAATCACCCACCTTTGGCTTTCCCAACACCCGTTTGTTACGAAAGGCGTCAATAATGTCATAACGTACCGGATCGCCACCATGGTTTGGGAGCAACACAATGACGGAGTCGGTACATCCCTCACACGCAAGTCCATAGATGGTGCTGTCACCCTTGAGCAACAGTTCATCATTGGTCATCTTTTGGAGTTCCTCCTTCATGTCTTTCTTATCACCGCAGGCAACGATTGTTGCCGCAGCCACCAATCCAAGGATTATGTTCTTCAACATCTTCATATTCTTGCAAAACCATCAATTTGACGGCAAAGTTACGAAAAAACGAGAGCAGAACAAAACAAACTGGTTTGTTTTTTATGCCGAGTGCATTGTAAGTTCGCGATTATTCGCAAAGTTACGGAAAAACGAGTGAAATGCAAAAGGAAAACTTGTTTTTCTTCTCATTTCCGAGTGCCAAGAACTTCGGCGAAGCCAGAGTTACATAAAGTCGAGAGCAATACAAAATGTTTACGC
>CAMNOK010000057.1 GCA_946546825.1 uncultured bacterium | reverse complement strand
CTTGCGATATAATCGCTTTTAGCTTTTCTGGTGTCATCATTATTTCTGTTTGACGTTGCAAAATTACAATTTTTTCGTTGAGATTCTTTCACAAAAAGGCTCCAAAGATGCTAATTTCTCAAAAGTTCGTTTCAAATTGGCTCTAACTATCCAAGATTTAGCACATACGATGTAAGATAATAATCGAGTAGGAGGAAAATGAAGTAGTTTTCCTCCTGGGGTGGTAGCATCAGCGAAAAACGAATGGTCATTTGACCACAACCTTGTTTCCGTTGACGATGTAGAGGCCCCTTGGGAGGGCTCCTCCATTTTTCATTCTCAACTGTTCATGGTTCATTCTTCTGCCTTGCAGGTCATAGATGGCTGTAGAGTGTTTCGATGCATCGTCAATCTGCTGCATGGTGGTGATGCCGTCGGTGACCTGACGGGTGAGAACCAGGTTGTCGAAGCCGATGATCTTCGAAGAGCCGTTGGAGGTGTGCACGGCAGAAAGCAGGACGGTGGTAGAGGCTTCGCCGTCGCTGTCGAAGCTGACGGTGGCCGACTGCCAGGCTGTCTTGTTCTCTAAGGATGCGGCCTTGGCCAAAGCACCGTTTTCGTTCTTCACTTGTACGACAACATCTCCGCCGAGACCGCTTTTCCAGACATCGACGTTGAGGGTGTAGTGGCCTTCAGGAAGTAGCACCTCCTGGAGTAGCGTAATAGTAGATGTGCCCCAGTTTTGGCGCACCCAGTAGCTCTGTTGGCTTTCGGCAGAAGACTTGGCCAGCGAAGCAAAGAAGTTGCTGAAATACTTGTCGCCACTCTTCAGGGCGGTGAGGTCGTTTTCGTTGCGGTTGGTGTAATCGACAGTCCAGCCTTTGGGAACATAGATGGCGCGGTCGCCGCTGACGCCACTGCCCGACATCACGGAGTAGGTATCTTCAAAATCGGCGTTGACAAGGGCGGTGGGCAGCTGACGTTCCTCGTAGGCGATGTCCTGCAACTGACAGATTTCCTTGCGGGTGAGCATGACGTCGTAGAGGCGGAAGTCATTGATGGTGCCCGTGAAATCGACGTTGTCGGCAGCGTAGGAGCCATCCCACCACTGGGTGCGTCCGATGTAGTTACGCACATCGGCAGCGAGTTGTTCCAGCTGGTAGGGCTCCACCTGGTTAGCTGTGCCGCTGATGTTCTTTTGGCCGTCGATATAGATGGTGGTGGTATGGGTGGCAGCGTCGAAAGTGACGGCAAGCTTATAGTCTTTGTTGGCACTGAGTTGCGAAGTGGCATTCACCATGGTGGTGGTGCCACCGTTGTATTTCACACCGGCCGACAGGGGGTTGGCACGCAGGAAGATGCTGTTAGCAGAGCCCGAACCGAAGTCGTAGAAGCGTGGAGCGGAGGTCAGACTCTTGGCATTGACGGTGAGCAGGAAAGTGAACGAGCGCAGGCCGCGGAGCAGTCCTTGCGGTGCCGTGACGGTGGTATTGGTGGTAAAGCCAGAAGCAGTGTTGGCCGTGAGGTCGAGATTGGTTGTCTCGTAGCGCAGATTCTTAGCAATGTCGCGGGGATAGACCTTCACGGTGAAGTCGCGGGAGTTGGTTCCGGCGTGGGCTGTCAGCGTCACGTCGGTTTCAGCGCTGGGGAATCTGACGACACCGTCGTTGCTGATGACCTTCTCATTCGAAGAAGTCCAAGTGATATTCTGTTGCAGCACGACAGCAGGAAGCACGAGGTCTGAACGAGTCTCGGCAGGCAGCTGCAGCTGGGCAAGGGCGGTAGAGGCCAGCTGCTCCTGACCTGCTGCGGCGGATTGGCGGGTAAGCTGTGCCACGGTCATGGGTGAGGCGCAGGCACCAAAGACCTGGGTGTTCAGACAGAGGTGGTTGTTGTCGTTGGCGGTGTTGACGGTACCGCTGACAGGGCTCGTGGTCTCGATGACCTGGTCCACCAGTCCGTTGCGATAGGTCGTGAGGGTCTGGCCGTCGAAGGTCATGGAGAAAGTCCAGGTAGTAATCTTGGTGGGATGGTTGTCGCCACTGGTACCTGTTGACATAGTGGCCCAGTCGTCACTGGTGAGCAGTCGGTTCTGACTCTTATAGCTTGTTCCGTTGATGGTGACCACGGGGTAGTAGTCGGTGCCCAAGGCATAGGTCAGCACAGGAGCATCGGAAGAGCCGATGGTGAAGAGTGTTCCTTCATAGCGGCTTTCGTTCATGGCAAAGGTCATGGTGAGGGTCTGACCGGCAGCAAAGCTGTCGCTCTGGGGCTCAGAGCCGGCCGCTGTGGTGAGCGTCTCTTCCCAGGTGTAGTTGGCACGGATGCCGGTGGGATAGCCCTTGGGGTAGCCCTGCTTCACCATCCAGTAGTAGTAGTCGCCGTTCATCCACGCCAGTCGGAGGGGAGCGTTCTTGGAACCGGGGATGATGAAGGGACGCACATTGTTTTTCTCGGAGCCGGAGGTGAGCTGTTGGGAGCCAGAAACTGCGCCCTCGTCATTGATGGTGTATTTCCAAATCTCATAGACGCCGTCTTTGTTATAGACACCGTCCTTGGTAGGAATGGAGAGGTAGAGGTCGTTGATGTTTTCCGGGTCGATGGCCATGCCGCCACTGTAGCAGAGCTCGGTGGAGTTCCAGTTCTGGTGAAAGGCGTGACCGCCATACTGCACCCAGGTGTTACGCCAGGAAGAACCTGTCCAGCGAGCATACCAATAGACGTGGGTAGTCTTGGCATTGTCGATGTGGGGATAGGCTATGACGGGATTTTCGTCTTTGTCAAAGGTAATCTGCCACACCCAGTTACGGATATTGGCGGTTCTATCGACAATGGTGTTGGGATAGGTGCTGGCATAGTTGTCTGACTTGTCGACATTGAACACCCCACTGCTGATGGTCTTCAGCTGGTTGCCTTTAATGTCACGCAGGATGGGACCGTTGCCATGGTTGATGTCGATGACGTTGAAATAGAGCCAGTCGGGCATCTCGTTGTCGGGGTGACCGGTGGTATAGCTCAGGTATATCTTATCTTTTCCGTTGCTCTGATACTTGGCATAGGGACGGGCACCGGTGCTCTGGACAATCTGCTTCGGTCCGAAGTCGAAGGAGCAGTTGTCGTTGCTGTCGGGCATGGTCAGGCGGGCAATGGTGGGATGCCAGTTGATGCCGCGCCAGCAAAGATAGATGTGGGTGGGGTCGTCGCTGAGGATAAAGGGCGACGGGTAGGTGGTGTTGTTGGCAGTGGCAAGGAACTTCTCTTCGCCGAGAGCGGTGATATCGCCGGGCTTGCGCGATATGCGATACCAAATCTTGGCCTCGTCGGTGTGGCGGGTGTAGAAAATCATCACACGCTCATCGGGCAACACTACAAAGGTGGGGTTGTTGTGGTCGTCGGGCTGGAAGTAGCTTCTCACCAGCACGTCGGTCTTCCGGCCGGTCTTCCAGTCATACTGTGTAGCCTTCACGTTACCATGGACATCAATGTAGCCGATGTAGGTGGCGTTGATGGTGCCGGCAACATTCTCATAATGCAGCGCACGGGGGTCGGCAAACCAGCACCAGGCTCCTTCGTCGGCAACCACATTGCTGCGGAAAGTATCTGGCTCTTGTGCATACACGTTTACAGCTGTACCCATCAGAATACAGAACAGAAAAAGTTTCTTGAAAGTTTTCATCAGACTAAATTATTGTTTTTTATTATCGGCTGCAAATTTACAAAAGTTTTCTCGCATTAACATTCCATGGAAAGAAAAACTTGAAAAAACTTCGTTTATATTCATGATTCTTTGTACTTTTGCAAAAAATAATTCTGACTATGGCAACCCACCCTTTATGGTCTGACGAATACTGGCTGCTGCTCATGCAGCTGTATCTGAAAAAACCGGTGGGCGTGAAGCCACTGTACTCACGTCCGCTGGTTGCGCTGAGCATGGAACTGCATATCGCCCCGCAGTATCTGTATGAACAGATGTTCCGACTGCGCAGCATAGACACGCCCCGCATGGAGAAACTATGGAACGACTATGGCAAGAATCCTAAAAAACTTGCCCGCGGCGTAAAGCTGCTGCGTGAGAAACTCGGCTATGGCACCGCAGGATTGTTCTATGAGGGTGTGGAGACTCAAGAATCATTTGAACTCGACTTCAAGCCGCTGCCACTGCTGGCCAACGAGTCGGCACCGGTGAACAAACTGACACCCGTGATGCTCATCATGATTCTCGACCAGTATTTCCGCCTGACACCTCTCACCATGGTACCCGAGACACCAGAGGTGCAGGAGCTGGCCCGACTGCTGAAAATCAAAACTGATGTGGTTTGCGCCGTGATGGATAACTTTCAATTTTGTGACCCCTACCTGAAACGCACCACACAGAACTCATCGCCTCTCCTGCTGACCTGTCAGCAGATATGGAACAGGTTTGGCAACGACAATCCTCAAAAGCTGGCAGCACTGGCAGCACAGTTGAAAGAATATTTTAAAGGGTAAAGGGAAGTAAAAGAGGAAGAAAAAAGGGAAGAAATAAATCCCATGCATTGAGCATTAAAAATGGCAACGACTGAAAACAGACAAGTACAAGTTCAGAAGCAGGAACAGCGACAGATACAACGACTCACCCAGCAACAGATGCTGCAGGTGAAGTTGCTGGAGATGCCGCTCAGCGAATTTGAACAGAGCGTCAACGCCGAGTTGGACGACAACCCGGCACTGGAAACCGTCTCGCCCGACGATGCCCTCTATGATGACGACCGACTGGAGACGGCCGACGGAGGCGGAGAGAGCTTTGAGGAACAGTCGGAGCGTGAAGCCCGTGAAGACGCACTGGACTCTGCCCTGGAAAATATTGGACGCGACGACGAGATGCCCGACACTGCCTATGAGCGTCACGGACAGAATACTGCTGCCGACTACGAAGAGATCGTCTATGGCGACCAGGTGTCGTTCTACGACAAACTGAAGGAGCAGATGGCTGAAGAGGAACTGGACGAGCAGCAACAGGAGGTGATGGAATATCTCATCGGATCTCTCGACGATGACGGCTATCTGCGCAAAGACCTCGAAACCATCAGCGACGAACTGGCCATCTACCATAACATCAACGTGACAGTGAAAGAGGTGGAACAGATGCTCAACATTCTGCAAACCTTCGACCCGCCAGGCATCGGAGCACGAAACCTGCAGGAGTGCCTGCTCCTGCAAATGAAAAGAAAGGAAACTGACAACAAGGGACAGGAAACAAGAAGACTGCTACACCAAGTGCTTGCTCACCACTTTGATGCCTTCATCAAAAAACATTGGCGCAAAATACAAGACGCATTACAACTGTCGGACTACCAGCTGGAAGAGCTACAGAAAGAGGTAAAAAGACTGAACCCGAAGCCGGGAGCCTCACTCAGCGAAACACAGGGACGCAGCATACAGCAGATTACGCCCGACTTCATCGTCGATACGGCCGATGACGGTACGGTGACATTCTCACTGAACAACAGTGACATTCCTGAACTGAAAGTGTCACCTTCGTTTACCGAGATGGTGGAAACCTATAAAAACAACAAGGAAGGCATGAGCCGACAAGCCAAGGAGGCTCTGCTCTATGCCAAAGAGAAAGTAGATAAGGCGCAGGGCTTCATCGATGCCGTCAAACAGCGACGCCACACACTATACATCACCATGAAGGCCATCATCGGCTGGCAACAACGATTCTTTCAAGACGGTGACGAGGCTGACCTGAGACCCATGATCCTCAAAGATATAGCCGACAAGACGGGACTGGACATCTCGACCGTATCACGGGTGTCGAACATCAAATATGCACAGACAAGGTGGGGAACATTCCCACTACGCTATTTCTTCTCTGACGGCTATGTGACAGAGAACGGCGAGGAGATGTCAACGCGCAAAATCAAAGTCATCCTGAAAGAAATCATCGACCAGGAAGACAAACGCAAGCCGCTGAGCGACGAAGCGCTGACAAAGATGATGGCCGAAAAGGGCTTTCCTATAGCCCGGCGCACTATAGCCAAATACCGGGAGCAAATGGGCATCCCCGTGGCACGACTCAGATGAACATCTATACAAGAAAAATCGGTATGGACAATAAGAGAATAATTCTGGCAGCACAGATGGTGAGCTTGGTGTTCACTCCTTTCTACCTACCACTCGTGGGCCTGCTTCTCCTGTTTCTGTTTAGCGGGTTGAGCTACCTGACGTGGAGCTACAAGTTCTCCGTCTTGCTCGTCGTCTATGTCTTTACCATACTGCTGCCCACCACGCTCATACACCTCTACCGACGATATCAGGGATGGAACCTCATAGAACTGGGAAGGAAGGAACGACGCATGGTGCCATACCTCATCTCCATACTCTGCTACTTTGCCTGCTACTATGTGATGGCACACTACCGCATGCCACACATCATGGGCAACATCCTCATGACGGCACTCGTCATACAGGTGACTTGTGCAGTCATCAATATCTGGTGGAAAATATCTACACACTCAGCGGCCATCGGCGGAGTGACAGGAGCCGTCATTGGCTTCTCCCTACTCTTCTTCTTCAACCCCATCTGGTGGTTCTGCTGGCTCACACTGCTCTCTGGCATAGTGGGCTCGGCTCGCATGGTGCTCCGCCAGCATAGCCTCTCACAGGTAGTCACCGGATTCTTGCTGGGGTTCCTCATTGCCCTGCATATAGTACTCTTCACTTGAATTCAATCATTCATCTTACATAGAAAGAAAACATTTATGAAACCTATCGTCAGCATCATCATGGGCAGCACCAGCGACATGCCCGTCATGGAAAAGGCCTGCCAGTTTCTCAACGACATGCAGATACCATTCGAGGTGAACGCCCTCTCTGCTCATCGCACTCCCAAAGCCGTCGAAGAGTTTGCTACCGGAGCAAGCAGCCGGGGCATCAAGGTCATCATTGCCGCAGCCGGCATGGCCGCAGCCCTACCTGGTGTGATTGCCGCGCAGACAACACTTCCTGTCATTGGAGTCCCCATCAAAGGTATGCTCGACGGTCTCGACGCCATGCTCTCTATCATCCAGATGCCTCCTGGCATCCCTGTGGCCACGGTAGGAGTCAACGGAGCCATGAACGCTGCCATCCTGGCAACAGAGATGCTGGCACTCGCCGACGATACCATCGCTCAACGGCTGGCTGACTACAAAGCCGGCCTGGGACAAAAAATTGAAAAAGCCAACCATGACCTGGCGGAAATAAAATATTCGTATAAGACTAATTAGCATGAGAAGAAAAACACAAGTGGCTCATGTGGGGCCTGTTGCCATCGGCGGCGACAACCCCATCCGGGTGCAGTCGATGACAACCACCAACACCAACGATACAGAAGCTTGTGTGGCACAGGCTGAACGCATCATCAAGGCTGGCGGAGAACTGGTTCGACTGACAACACAGGGAACCCGTGAGGCTGAAAACATGAAAAACATCAGCAACGCACTGAAAGCCATGGGCTATACGACACCCTTAGTGGCTGACGTGCACTTCAACCCACGGGTGGCCGACGTAGCTGCCTGCTACTGTGAGAAGGTGCGCATCAATCCCGGCAACTATGTCGATCCAGCCCGCACATTCAAAAAACTTGAATACAACGATGAGGAATATCAGGCCGAACTGCGGAAGATTGACGAACGGCTCGTTCCGTTTATCAATATCTGTAAAGAACATCACACTGCCGTGCGCATTGGAGTGAACCACGGTTCCCTCTCCGACCGCATCATGTCGCGCTACGGAGACACTCCTGCCGGCATCGTGGAGAGCTGCATGGAATTCCTGCGGATCTTCCGACGGGAACAGTTCAACGATGTGGTCATCTCCATCAAAGCCAGCAACACGGTCGTGATGGTGCAGAGCGTACGACTGCTGGTTCAACAGATGGATCAGGAGGATATGCACTATCCGCTGCACCTTGGCGTCACAGAAGCCGGCGAGGGAGAAGACGGACGTATCAAGAGTGCTGTGGGCATTGGCGCACTGCTCACCGAAGGCATCGGTGACACCATCCGCGTGTCGCTGTCGGAAGAACCGGAATGTGAGATTCCCGTGGCACGCAAATTGGTGGAACTGATTCCGGAATGCACACGTCTGCGCCAAGAGGCGGAAACACATATTCAGGATGATACCATCACACTGCACCTCGACGCACCTGACTGGGAGACCTTCCAACTGAAGGCTGCCATGGCTGTAGGAGGCTTGCTCATCGACCGCAAGGCTACTCACCTCATCATCAAACAAAAAAACTCCCAGAAAACACCAGACTCCCTGGGACCGGTAGCTACAGACACACTCACCCAACTGGCCGACGGCATCCTGCAGGCTGCCCGTATCAAGTTCACAAAGACTGAGTATATATCATGTCCCGGATGCGGACGCACACTCTATAACCTGCAGGAGACCATCGCACGAATCAAAGCTGCCACCAAAGAGTTTGTCGGACTGAAAATCGGCATCATGGGCTGCATCGTGAACGGACCGGGCGAGATGGCTGATGCCGACTATGGATATGTGGGGGCCGGTGTAGGGAAAGTGTCACTCTACCGTCAAAAAGAATGTGTGGAAAAAAACATACCTGAGGCTGAGGCCGTCGATAAGCTGTTAGCACTCATCCGTCAATACGAACAAGCAAAAAACAAATAGAAAATGTCTTACACTGCCTTGGAGTCGCGCTACGACAACAGCGACTCTCTCTATCGCCGTTGCGGCCGCTCGGGTGTTTTGCTGCCAAAGATATCATTAGGCTTCTGGCACAACTTCGGTGCCAACGATCCCTATGAACGATGTCAGGCTATTGCCAGATATGCCTTCGACCATGGCATCACCCATTTTGACTTAGCCAACAACTACGGACCTCCCTATGGTTCGGCAGAACTGACCATGGGACAACTGATGGACGAAGACTTCCGTCCCTATCGTGACGAACTGTTTATTGCCACCAAGGCAGGCTATGACATGTGGGATGGACCCTACGGCAACTGGGGCTCACGGAAATATCTCATGGCTTCCCTCGATCAGTCACTACGCCGCATGCACCTCGACTATGTCGATTTGTTCTACAGCCACCGCTATGACCCACAGACACCTTTGGAGGAAACGCTGCAGGCTCTGGTTGACATCGTACGTTGTGGCAAAGCCCTCTATGTGGGCATCTCCCGCTGGCCCTTAGAGGCTCTGAAGGTTGCCGACCGCTATTTGCGTGAGCGCGATGTGCCGCTACTCATCTACCAGGGCCGACTGAACCTCATAGACCGGGCACCACAGGAGGAAGGTATCCTTGACTACTGCCAGGAACATGGCATCGGTTTTATATCGTTCTCCCCATTGGCACAAGGACTGCTCACCGACCGCTACCTGCATTGTTCTTTCACCGATGACGGTCAGCTGGAAGGAATCCCAGAAGGTTCACGCATGACACAGGGACGGTTCTTGAAACCGGCTGCTCTCACACCAGAGATGTTGGGACGACTGAAAGCCTTCAATCAACAGGCTGCCGAACAACAACAGACACTGGCAGAGATGGCTCTGTCGTGGATTCTCGAACAGAGAGGTGTCACCTCCGTCCTTGTAGGCGCCAGCAGTCCCGCTCAACTGGAAAAAAACATGAAAGCTCTGTTATAGCTTCTCACCAAAGCAAAGGTCGCCACAGTCGCCGAAGCCAGGAACGATGTATTTATGCTCATTCATTCCCGGATCAATGGCGGCACACCAGACAATGGCATCGTCAGGCAACACCTCAGTCAATGTCTTGATGCCTTCTGGAACAGCAATGACACTGGCAATATGTATCTTCTTGGGCTTTCCTGTCTTACAGAGAGCCTCGATGGCTGCGGCCATCGAACCGCCTGTTGCCAACATGGGGTCGGCAATGATGAGCGTCTTGCCCTTGACACTGGGAGTCGCCATATACTCGGCATGCACCCCTACCTCTGTATGTTCACGGTTGGTGTACATACGATAAGCTGACACAAAGGCATTGTCAGCATGGTCGAAGACATCCAGAAAACCTTGATGGAAAGGCAATCCGGCCCGCAAAACGGTAGCCACGACAATATCATCCTTGGGCAGGGGTATATCTATCGTTCCCAACGGAGTCGTCACTGTCTTGGGCTTGAAGTCAAGCGTCTCCGACAGCTCAAAGGCCATCAGCTGGCCGATGCGCTTGATATTATTACGAAAGAGAAGACGGTTATGCTGATACCTCTTGTCACGCAACTCAGCCATGTAGAGGTTGAGGATGCTGTTTTTCTCAGATAGATTAATTACTTGCATGGTTTTTAGTTTGTTTGCAGCTATATTTATCAAACCTTGGCTGCAAAATTACGAAATAATGCTGAAATAGAAAAGCATTTTTGGATGATTAACGCAGTT
>CAMNOK010000056.1 GCA_946546825.1 uncultured bacterium | reverse complement strand
AGGGAACAGACTCCTAATAAGTGCCACTTCGTGACAGAAATCATGTAAATAGTTTCAAAACATGTCTGTTTGATTTCAGCGATATGTGAACTTTTGTCATGTCAAAGGATAGCGTCTATCCCTCAACAACAACCTTTCTATCTACCAATATAATTTATTTTACTTTGCAATATAATTTATTTTACTTTGCAATATAATTTATTTTACTCTGCAATATAATTTATTTTACTTTGCAATATAATTTATTTTACTTTGCAATATAATTTATTTTACTTTGCAATATAATTTATTTTACTCTGTAATATAATTTATTTTACTTGATAATAGGAATTCTCTCAGGTGATTAAAAGGCTGGTTTCAGCTGATAAACAGTCTGGGATGAGAAGATAAGAAGTGTAGGGGAAGTGTGAAAATCAACGTGACAAAAATGAGGATGTGCCTATTTTGACACACCCTCTTGCGTTTCATAAAATGAGTTACTATGAATTATTCCTCTGCTTCTTTTTTCACTGTCTTGCGGATGGCACGCTTGCGCTTCGGTTTTTCATCTACCGTTCCGTCGGCCTTCACACCAGCAAGTTCCGGGTCAATAAGGATTCTACCACAATACTCACAAACGATAACCTTCTTGTGAATTTTGATGTCAAGTTGACGCTGTGGCGGAATCTTGTTGAAGCAGCCACCGCAGGCATCACGCTGTACATAAACGAGTCCGAGACCGTTGCGGGCATTCTTGCGGATACGCTTGAAGCTATTCAGCAGGCGCTCTTCAATTTTGGATTCCAAATCCTTGGCCTTGTTCTTCAGCTTTTCTTCTTCCTCCTTGGTCTCCTGCATAATCTCATCAAGTTCTTCTTTCTTCTCCTTGAGAATGCTTTCACGCTCCTGCATGAGTTCGTTATTGCGTACCAAATCACCCTTGCGCTCTTCAATCCGAACCAAGGCTTCATTGATCTTCTTCTCACAGAGCTCAATCTCCAGACTCTGGAACTCAATCTCCTTGGTCAAGGTGTCATACTCACGGTTGTTTTTCACCTCGTTCAACTGAGTCTGATAGCGCTCCACGCTGGCCTTTGCATCAGCAATTTCACCACGACGCATCTTGACGGCAGATTCAAAATCGGCAATTTCAGCCTCAATCTTCTCAATGCGGGTCTTCAGACCGGCAATCTCGTCCTCCAAGTCTTGCACCTCAAGGGGAAGTTCACCGCGCAACGCACGTTTCTCATCGATGGCCGACAGGGTCATCTGCAACTGATAAAGGGTTTTCAGTTTCTCTTCTACGGACATGTCCGTGGGATCTTTCTTTGCCATAATTTGTTTTTATTTTAGTTATTGATTATTTTCTTTTCTATCTCATGATCACAGAGTCCGTCTGACTGATACTCTTAAATATAAATAATCGGATTTGTGTGGGTCTCAGCAATCAAGGTTGTAAGGCCGGGACAACTCTTGTCCAAGATCTCGGCCAGTAACTCCGGAGTGTACTGCTCGCTTTGGTAGTGTCCGATAACACAAATCTGCAATTCCTGCTCATGACCAAAAAACTCGTGGTAGCCCATCTCACCTGTAATGAAGGCGTCAGCTCCTACTGCAACCGCCTGGTGCAGCAGAAACGAGCCTGCACCTCCGCAAAGGGCAACTTTACGAATGCGGCGGTTGAGCAACTGGTTTGCCTGCACGCACTTTACGTCGAACGTCTGCTTGAGCAGCTGGATGAAATCCACGGCTGCCATAGCCGTAGGAAGCTGGCCCACCACACCAGAACCAAAAATATAGTCACTCTGCGCCGACGTGTAGCTATGCTGCTCACCCAGAAGTTGGACATCATCCAGCCGCAACTTCTCCGCTATTTTACAATTCACGCCTCCCTCAACATTGTCAAGATTGGTGTGCATAGCAGCAATGCAGATTCCTGCGCGAACAGCCTTATAGACTGTTCGCTGCACATAGTCACAGTCGGACACACAACTAAGCCGACGGAAGATGAGCGGATGGTGGCCCACAATCAGATTGCAACCTCTCCTGAGAGCCTCATCGACGACAGTTTCTGTCACGTCCAGACACAATAAGACCCTTGAAACCTCCGCCTCTGTCAATCCTACCTGCAGGCCGGCATTATCATAGTCTTCCTGCAAGGGCAGAGGCGCGAATCGTTCAAGGGCACTCAGCACTTCTCTTATTTTCACGCTTCAATTACGTTGTTACGGCTGCAAAGTTACAAAAAATAACGAAAAACACCTCATTGAATCTGAAATATTTTGCTACCTTTGCAAACAACATAAAATCATCACTACACATTACAAATGAAAAAAACTACTATTCTATCTGCCTTCTTATTGGCAACCACACTGGGCACACAGGCTCAAAAACCCATGAAGGCTCCTGCCGGTGGCAAGGCTATCAGCAATGAACTTATTGGTATCTTCTTTGAAGATATCAGCAACAGCGCCGACGGCGGTCTTTATGCCGAGCTGGTGCAAAACGGCTCCTTCGAATTCAATGCCAACGAGCGCGAAGGCTGGGGACCCACTACTGCGTGGAAAATTGTCCGTCCGGGACACTCTTTGGGCTACACAGAAGTGCGCATGACAGGAGGACTGAATCGGAACAATCCCACCTACCTACGCCTTCACACCGAACGCGCCAAGGAATATTACGACTATAAGGGCTGGACAGGCTTTGGTCTGCAGAACGGTGGCTTTGAAGGCATCACGGTGAAAGCTGGCAAGAAATATGATTTCTCGGCCTTCATGCGCAACATCGGAGGAGACAAAAACGTGCGCATAGTCTTGGTAGAGCCACAAGGCTGGGGAAAAGACCCCAAACTACTTGCCGAGGCTAAAATCAGCATCACTGATGATAGTTGGAAGAAATACGATGCTACACTCATGCCTCAGGAAGACTGTCAGAAGGCAGCACTGCAGATACTGGTGCTGACACCCGGCGACTTAGACATCGACATGGTGTCACTTATGCCACAAGACACCTACAAGGGGCATGGCTTGCGTAAGGACTTAGCCGAGACGCTGGCCGACTTGCATCCAAAGTTCATGCGTTTCCCCGGCGGGTGTGTGGTACACGGCGGTGGTGATGGTTTCTGGAACACTTACCGTTGGAAGAACACCATCGGCCCTCGTCATGAACGCAAGGGCCTGAAAAACACCTGGGGATACCACCAGTCGATGGGACTGGGCTACTACGAATACTTCCAGTTCTGTGAAGACTTAGGTATGCAACCCGTCCCCATTCTACCCTGTGGTGTCTCATGCCAGGGTGCCGGAGGCGGTTGGAGCATGCGCGGCAACGCTCAAGACGTGGTCCCAATGACGGAGATGGATGAGTGGGTACAGGATGTGCTTGACCTCATTGAGTGGGCCAATGGTGATCCTGCTACGTCCAAGTGGGCAAAGATGCGTTCCGAAGCCGGACATCCTGCTCCATTTAACTTGAAATATGTAGGCATTGGCAACGAGGAGAAAATATCTCCAGAGTTTGCCGATCGCTTCAAGTATATCTATGAAAAGGTGACAAAGGCTCATCCAGAAATCATCCTTGTGGGCACCGCCGGTCCCGGCTCCCATAAGGGGAATCCCGACTATGACAACGGCTGGAAACTGGCCGAAGAGATTGGACTTCCCATCATTGACGAACACTATTACGAGAAACATGACTTCTTTTTGAAAAACCGTCAGTACGACAACTATCCGCGCAATCGCAAAACGAAGGTCTATCTGGGTGAGTATGCCGCCAAAGACAAGAAGCTCATCGACGCACTGGCCGAGGGTCTCTACCTGCTGCATGTGGAGCGAAACGCTGACGTGGTCTGCATGACCAGCTATGCACCGCTCTTTGCCAAGAAGAACGGCACCAGCTGGAATCCTGACCTCATCTATTTTGACAACGAGCGTCCCTACCTCACTTGCTCATATTATATCCAACAGTTGTTCGGACTTTCCAGCGGCAATTACTATTACGGTAACTGCGTGAGCTTTGACGGCGACAAGAAAGGCGTTTGCCAGCCCACCGTCGGAACGCACTACGGCCAGTCGGTGGTGCTCAACACCAAGACGCGCAAACTGTTCGTTAAACTCTGCAATGCCAGCGGCGAGACAAAGAAAGCTCATATCGACCTCGCTCGCTTCAATTCAATGAAAAAAGTGGGCACAAAGACCATCATCACCGGACAGCGCGACGATGAAAACAACTATGAGCAACAACCTGTGAAGCCACAAACAGAACAAATCAAGATGAGTAAGAAGATGCAGATGGAACTGCCGCCCTACTCCTTCATCATGCTGCAAGTGGCGTTGTGATAAAATTATAAGAATATAAGAATGAAACTCTGGGCCCTGCTCTTTTTTGCCCTTCCGGTATTGGGTTGTACCTATGTCGGATGGCATGTGTGGCGCATTCTGCCGTTGACGCCACTCTGGAAATCGCTGGTCATCACCTTGATGACAACATGTTTTGTATTGTTTATACTCAACTTTTTCATCGGTCTCGACCGCATGCCGCTAAGCGTGGCCCGAGTGTTGTATGAGGTGGGCAACTCCTCCATCTTTATCTTGCTATATTTGGTCATTCTCTTCCTTGTGCTCGACATGGGTAGATTGCTCCACGTCGTGCCAAACCATTTCCTACACAACAGCATGATGGGAAGCCTCAGCATACTGACCATCATGGTGGCCGTCTTCGTCTATGGCAACCTACATTATTATAATAAGGTAAGGGAGGAAATCAACCTGGCGGACCACACTGTAGAAGGACTCCACGGCAAACGCATCGTGCTAATGAGCGACCTGCATCTGGGATACCACAACACACGGGCCGACTTGGCCAAGTGGATAGATCTGATCAATGCAGAGCAGCCCGACTTGGTACTCATCGCCGGTGACATTGTTGACATCAGCGTTCATCCGCTCATCGAGGAAGATATGGCAACAGAGTTTCGCCGGCTTCAGGCTCCAGTATATGCCTGCCTGGGCAATCACGACTACTATGCCGGTGAGCCCAAGTCGGAACAGTTCTATCACGATAGCGGCATCCGACTGCTGCGTGACACTTGTGTCACACTGCCAGACGGACTGACCATTGTTGGACGCGACGACCGCACCAACCCGCAGAGAAAGAGCGTGAGAGAAATCCTCGGCCCTACAAAGCATTCGTTCACCATTCTACTCGACCACCAACCCTACCATCTGGAAGAAGCAGAGTTGGCAGGCATCGACTTTCAGTTCAGCGGACACACCCACTACGGACAGGTGTGGCCCATCAGCTGGATTGAGGATGTCATCTACGAGGATGCCTTCGGCCCTTTGCAGAAGGGTAAGACCCGCTACTACGTCAGTAGCGGCATCGGCATCTGGGGCGGTAAGTTCCGCATCGGCACCCGCTCGGAATATGTTGTACTAAACCTATAAAAACCTGAAAACATGACAGACCAGACCCCTACCCCCCACATTGGAGCCCGACTGGGCGATATTGCCGAGACAGTCATCATGGCCGGAGACCCGCTACGAGCTAAGTTCATGGCTGAGAATTTTCTGGAAGCCCCTGTCCAGTTCAACAACGTCAGAGGTATGTTAGGATTCACCGGTGCACACAATGGCCATCGCATCAGCGTCATGGGACACGGCATGGGAATCCCCTCCATTGCTATCTACAGCTTTGAGCTTTACCACTTTTATGGCGTAAAGACCATCGTCCGTGTGGGTTCGGCTGGTGCTCTACACCCCGACCTGCATCTGGGTGACTTGGTCATCGCGATGGGAGCCTGCACCAATTCCAACTATGCTGCCCAGTACGAACTACCTGGCACCTTTGCCCCTATTGCCGACTACAGACTGCTAAGACAGGCCACCGACGCATGCGAACAGCTGGGCATACCCTACAAGGTGGGCAACGTGCTTTCATCAGATGTCTTCTACTCCCCTAATCCTCATAATGACAAATGGGGAAAAATGGGAATCCTGGCCGTGGAGATGGAAGCAGCAGCACTCTATATGAATGCAGCAGCTTCGGGCAATCGTGCCCTGACCATCCTGACGGTTTCCGACCATCTCCTCACCGGCGAGGTGACCACAGCAGAGGAACGGCAGACCACCTTCACCCGAATGATGGACGTAGCCTTCTCGCTAAACTATTAAGACGAATGATGAAACAGATCGGAAGAAACTGACCGTCTGTTTAGAACAGACTGGCCAGTTTCTGAATATTCTCTACCGGCGTTGCCCAACTGGTAGCGAAACGAGTGACGAAGCGACCATCGTCCAAAGGCTCCCACACTTCGAAGTGAGCTCCAAGCCCTATCTGTTCCATCTGTTCACGCGTCAGGATAGGAAACTGCTGGTTGGTAGGCGAATCAATATAAAACGGGATGCCTTTTTCCTCAAACATCCGACGCAGCAGCATCGCCATGTCGATGGCATGACGGCTGATACGAAAATAAAGGTCATCGGTGAAGAGCGTATCAAACTGCACACCGAGCAGACGGCCTTTGGCCATCAAGGCTCCGTGCTGCTTCACAATGGTGAAGAAATGTTTGGGGGCATTGCCATGCGGGAAGACCACGGCCTCGCCACACAAGGCTCCCACCTTGGTGCCGCCGATATAGAAGACATCACAAAGCGAAGCCAAAGCCGGCAGGTCGAGGTCTGAGGCGGGCGACGTCAGTCCGTAGCCCAACCGTGCACCATCAACAAACAACGGCAGGTTATACTCCCTACATACGTTATGCAACTGTAACAGTTCCTCCCGACTATAGATTGTACCATACTCCGTGGGAAACGACACATACACCATGCCGGGAAGCACCATGTGAGTGTATGTTGGATCAGCATAGAACCGCTGCAAATAATTGCGAAGGTCGGCAGCCACCATCTTTCCCTGACGGGCCGGCAGCGTGAGCACCTTATGACCACAGAACTCTATAGCACCAGCCTCATGGACAGCTATATGACCGGTCTCCACCGCCACAACTCCTTCGTAATGGCTGACCACAGCATCGATGACAGTGGCATTAGTCTGTGTGCCTCCCACCAACAGAAACACGTCAGCATCGGGACATCCCGTAGCCAAACGAATTTTCTCTTTAGCCGAAGCCGTAAACTGGTCCTCACCATAGCCTGGCTCCTGTACCATGTTGGTCTCTTGCAGCCGACGCAAAATCTCAGGATGAGCTCCCTCTATGTAATCACAAGTAAATGAAATCATTTCTTTTTGCCTTAGTTATGCCATTAGTTTCTGCTTCGCTTTCAAACATATTTACCCAACTCAAATGCATCTTGTAGTTTGGCATTCCCTTCTATCTCATGAGCATCGTTCACACCACCGCAGAAAAGTGTACCTGCCAGGCGGCTCTTGGGATAGCAGTCTATCCAACCCGTCAACCCTGCCTCCGCACGCTTCGGTGTTTCCGTCTCATCCTCTGCGGCCGTTGTCAGCAGATAGACGTCGCGAAACTGGTAATCCTGTTCATACATACCATTCATACGATCAATGAGGGTTTTCATCTGCCCACTCATCTCGTAATAGTAGATAGGGGTGGCCCAGCATATAACATCAGCTTTCATCACCTTGTCCATAATGTCATTCACATCATCTCTGATAACGCAATGACCCAGCTTCTGGCACCCAAGACATCCTTTGCAGAACTGGATATTCTTACCTACAAGTGATATTTTTTCAACTTCGTTTCCTGCGGACTTGGCACCTTCAACAAATTGATTGGCCAGCATGTCACTGTTTGAACCATGTCGCAAACTCGTAGAAATAACGATAACTTTCTTCATACTTAACTATTTTATGGGCAAAGGTACTCTTTTTTCCCCGATTATCTGTAATTTTGCAAACATTATTAGAAATTTTATGAAGCGATGATAGAAGTCGGACTGAAACACACGAGCGAGTTGACGGTCACGCATGACGTGACCGCCATGAAGATTGGATCTGGCGACATGCCCGTCCTCGCCACTCCCATGATGATGGCACTGATGGAGAACGCTGCCATGCTTGCCGTACAGGACATGCTGCCTGAAGGCTATACGACCGTTGGTGGCCACATAACATCCTCTCACCTCAAGCCGTCTAAAATTGGCGACGT
Organism: uncultured bacterium; assembly: GCA_946546825.1. Lineage (GTDB taxonomy): Bacteria > Bacteroidota > Bacteroidia > Bacteroidales > Bacteroidaceae > Prevotella. Next base: position 2,266 of record CAMNOK010000056.1, on the reverse strand, counting down.
TGTAAGAGCTGAGGCCGAGGTTACAAAGATTGACGGAAAGAAGATAGAATTCAGAATTGCAGCCTATTCGGGTGACGTATTGCTTGGAGAAGGCACGCATCTGAGATTTGTTGTAGAACGAGAGAAATTTATTTCAAGACTATAAGACGATGGCCTATTTTCAACATTCCGATGAATACAGACGCGACGAACTGATTCGTGTCATCGAGCACTCCGTAGAAAAGCTGACGCTTCAAGAGCTTGAAGCTCTCTATTATGACATGAGTACGAAAAACTATATCAACGAAAGCTGCTAATGCAGAATAGAAGATTCACGCTTGAACCTATAATAGTCATCATAAAGACGAACTATTAGCTAATCTGAATACAAAAGTACTATTTGAAAAACCACCAATAAAAGCACAAGAAATGATTAATATTCGCAAATTTGCTAATTATTTCGGAAATAATCCTTATATTTGCACGTCTTGAAATATCCAAGCTTTATGAATAAGAATTTGACTCCATTTGTTGCAACTCATCCTGGTGAGATGATTAAGGATGAACTAAAAGAACGTGGTATGACGCAGAAGCAACTTGCCGCAGAAACCGGCATCAAACCTTCTGTGCTGAGCGAGACCATCAACGGTAAGCGTAGTGTATCACTTAATGTAGCTGTAGCCTTGGAGAAAGCGCTGGGCATACCTGCCGACATCTGGATGAATCTCCAGACGCAATACGACTTGGACACAGCTAATATTGCTGAGCGTGACAATCAGCGCGAGACGGTCAGTGTCACTATTCCAGTAAGAGACCGAAATCTGCTTCAGGAACTTGTACGCAAGTTTGGCTGGGCATGCGTATTTTAAAATCGTAGTGGATATGAAACAACAATATGCAGTCATCGTGCTTTTCGCACTGATTATCACTTCAAGTCTGACAAGTCTTGATAGCTATCGCACAACAAATCAGATGGTTTGTAAGGATATGGATAGGGCCTTGGCTCTCGCTTTGGAGGAACAGCAGAGCGATGTCATCAGTCAGGACACCATCCGTACATTTAACCGCCACCTCCAGATAGCAGAGTTGCGCGGAAAGGCTACGATAGCCGTTGATACTCGTAGCAAGCAGTTCAAGGCATACGCTCATTGCTCGGAGGCAACCATCTTTAGCCTCTCTGACCAGCGACCTGCTGCATTGCTATGGGTGCTGACTGGATTTTGGGCGATGTTTTTGTGGTACCGCAAAAGTTTAAGTGAAAGGGTAATAGTGAATAGTGAAAAATTGGCCACAGCCATCCCGTTGCCTTGCGAATGTGGCTTTGGCGGCTTGACTTATTCAGAAGCTGAGGGTCGTTTCTTTGCTGCTGATGGTAACGTGATGAAACTGACTCCCATGCAGCACCAGCTGATGGAGATGTTCTTCCATTCGCCCTCACATTCATTGTCAAAGGCTGAGATTTGCGAGACCCTGTGGCCCAAGAAACCCGATGCTAACGATACGCTCTACACCCTGATTCGCCGACTGAAACCCGTCATAGAGCAGCATTCCAACCTCAAAATTGAGTCTGACCGCAGTAAGGCTTATCGGTTGACTATTAAATAGATAGGTGTCTGACAAAGAACCTGACAATGAAATGTCAGGCAAATGTCAGACTTCTTTTTCGGCCTGTTAGACGATTGTTGCTACCTTTGCACGAAAAACGAGCAAAGTATGATGCAACAAACAACCTTTTCAAGAGTCAATACCCTGATGGCGTGGCTGATGTTTGTCATCGCCGCCGTGGTGTATGGACTGACCGTTGAGCCTACAGCCAGTCTGTGGGACTGTCCTGAATTCATTGCCTGTGGCTATAAACTGGAGATTGGCCATCCGCCTGGTGCACCCTTCTTCATGCTGGCCGCCAACCTCTTCTCTCAGTTTGCCAGCAGTCCGTCGCAAGTGGCACTGATGGTCAATCTGCTGTCGGCCCTGCTGAGTGCCGGCTGCATCTTCTTCCTCTTCCTCACCATCACGCATCTGGTCCAAAAGCTGATGACACCTGAACAGACAGCAATCCCCTTGTCACAGGTTATCACCATCGAGGCTTGCGGCGTGGTGGGCACACTGGCCTATGCCTTCAGCGACACGTTCTGGTATTCGGCCGTAGAGGCCGAGGTCTATGCCTTCTCCAGTTTCCTGACGGCACTGATGTTCTGGCTGATACTGAAGTGGGAGACGCAGGCCGATAATCCCGGCAGCGACCGCTGGATCATCCTGATAGCCTACATCACAGGCCTCTCCATCG
>CAMNOK010000055.1 GCA_946546825.1 uncultured bacterium | reverse complement strand
TTCCTTTTCTCTCTTTCCCCTTCTCAAGCTCTTCTTCTTGGCGTCAGGGTGATGAGGGGTATAATCATTTCTTCCATGGAGATGCCTCCGTGCTGAAAGGTGTCCTTGTAGTAGGAGACATAGTAGTTGTAGTTGTTCGGGTAGGCGAAGAAGGAGTCGCCCATGGCGAATACATAGCTCGTCGAGAGGTTGGGTGCCGGCAGCTGTGCCTTGTGTGGCTCCTTGATGGTGAAGACCTCCTTGGCATTGTAGTTGAGGTTCTTGCCCAGCTTGTAGCGCAGGTTGGTGTTGGTGTTGCGGTCGCCGATGATCTTAACGGGCTTAGAGGCTCGGATGGAGCCATGGTCGGTGGTGATGACAAGTTTGTAGTCGGTCTGTGCCAGTTTGCGTATGACCTCCGCCATGCTGGAGTGTCGAAACCAGGAGAGCGTGATGCTGCGGTAGGCACTCTCGTTGTTGGCGAGTTCGCGTACCATCTTCGACTCTGTGCGGGCGTGGGAAAGCATGTCGATGAAGTTGAACACCACGACGTTGAGGTCGTTGCCCTTCAGTGTGTTGAGATGTTGCAGAAACCGGTCGGCTCCGACGGAATCGTTGATCTTGTTGTAGGAGAAGGTGTCATGACGGCGAAAGCGTTCAATCTGTGTCTGTACGAGAGGTCCTTCATTGAGGTTTTTGCCTTCCTCCTCGTCTTCATCAACCCACAGTTCTGGAAACATCTCTGCAATCTTGTTGGGCATGAGGCCGCTGAAGATGGCATTGCGTGCATACTGTGTGGCTGTGGGCAGGATGCTCATGTAGAGGTCTTCGTCGATGTCGAACAGGTCGCCGAACTCGGGTGCTATCATTCGCCACTGGTCGTAACGGAAGTTGTCGATGACGATGAGGAACACCTTATTGCCCTGATTGAGCATGGGGAAGATTTTCTTCTTGAAGATGTCGGGGGACAGGAGGGGGATGGTGTCATCTTTTCTCTTGTCGCGTTCTTCTATCCAATCTAAGTAGTTGTTGCGAACGAACTTGGCGAAGCCCGTGTTGGCCTCTTCTTTCTGTGCGCTGAGAATGTCGGTCATTTTGCTGTCGGCACTGCTGAGTTCCAGCTCCCAGTGTACCAGTCGTCGATAAACCTGTTTCCAGTCATCGAAGTTCTTGCAGTCTTGTATCTGCATGGAGATATCCATGAAGTTTTGCTGATAGCCGCTTTGTGTGACCTCAGTGACAATCTCCTTGCGGTGGATATTCTTCTTCAGTGTCAGGAGAATCTGACTGGGGTTGACGGGCTTGATGAGATAGTCGGCAATCTTGGAACCAATGGCTTGGTCCATGATGTTTTCTTCCTCGCTCTTGGTGCACATCACCACAGGGGTGTTGGGCGACAACTCCTTGATGCGCTGAAGTGTTTCCAGTCCGGTGAGTCCCGGCATCATCTCGTCTAGCAGGATGAGGTCGAAGTTGTGACTGGCACACTGCTCGATGGCATCGGTGCCGTTGGTCACGGTGATGACCTCATAGCCTTTCTTTTCCAAGAATATGATGTGGGCTTTGAGCAACTCAATCTCGTCATCTACCCAGAGAAGTAATCCGTTTGTCATTGTCTTGTATGTGTTTGTTAGTCGATGAGTAACTAAAAACCGTCCAGTTCGTAGTACTCGTCTTCCAGGTCGTAGTTGTTTTGTTTAGCCGGCTGTTGGGTGTTGGCCGGTGTTTGTTGTTCCTCTTCTTCTTCGAAGTATATCTCGTCTTCGTCGTCCTCAGCTTTCGTTTCGGTTTCTTCCACAGGGATAATGGTCTCGGTGCTTTCTGTGGGAGCCGTCGTTTCGGTTTCCTCCACAGGGATAATGGTCTCGGTGCTTTCTGTGGGAGCCGTCGTTTCGGTTTCTTCCACAGGGATAATGGTCTCGGTGCTTTCTGTAGGAGCCGTCGTTTCGGTTTCTTCCACGGGGATGACGGTTTCGGTATTTTCTGTGGGAGCCGTCGTTTCGGTCTCTTCCACGGGAATGACGGTTTCGGTATTTTCTGTCGGAATGACTGTTTCAGTCTCCTCCACGGGGATGATTTCTCCCTCGTCTTCGGGTTGCTGCTCTATAGGCTGTTGCTCTGTGGGAGCTTCGTCTTCTTCATTGTAGATGACGTCAGTCGGTTCACTCAGCAGCGGAATCGGACTGATGGTGAGCGGAGCGAAGTTATCTCTATAGAAGGCATCGTAGTCATCATAGCTGAACTGTCGGCCCAGGAGAGGCAGGTTGGGTTCGCTGATGATGATGGAGCGGCTGTTGCCCAATCGGCGCACAATATTTTCCTGCTGATAGAGCTGGCGCACATACTGCAGGGCCTCGTCGTAGTTGCGGAAGCCTGATACCTGCATGGAGCGCAGTCCCTCGTTGTTCTCCAGCACGATGTCGAAGTTACGCACCATGTAGCTGGTGAAGTTGTAGCGCGCCAGTTCGTAGAGCAGTTGGTTCTCGTTGACGGAGTCTGGCTTATAGACCACCATGAAGAGGAAGTTGGCATTGCGGTCGGGTGAGAACTGGCGGGCTGCGATGGAGTCGCTATCGTTGAGCACTACGCTGCGGCGACTCCACACGTCACCCAGGTCAAACTTGCCACCATAAAGCTGTTTGCCAGCCTTCACACCATTGATAATCATGCCTGCCATCTCTGCCAGTCGGCTCTTCGGGAACTTCGACACCAGCGTGTTCATGTCTTCCAGACATCCGTCGCCATCGCCTTCATTCAGCTTAGCCAGTCCTCCGATGAAGATAAACTTGTCACGGTTGGCACCCAGTGGGAAACGTGTCTCAGAGAGTATCGTGTTGGACTTGATTTCCTCAAAGCGGTTGGCCTTGAAGGCATTGTAGGTGGCGCCATAGATAGAGTCTTCTATCTGGATGCCGAACATAGCGTTTTCAGCAAAGTAGGGGTCGGTGAGTATCTGTGTCCACTGACTCTCAGGGAAGTTCTCCTTCAGTTTTTCTACATAGGTGTCGGCCGTGGTGAAGTCTCCCTTGCGGGCATAGAGCAGGTAGAGGTGGTAATAGACCTCGTCCATCTTCTCAAACTCTGGGAAGTTGTCGGACAGACGCCGTAGGGCTTTCTCGCCAAGAGGCAGGTTGTCGAGCTTGTCCTTGAAGATGACGCCCGAGTTGAAGAGCCCTTCGCTGAGTAGCATGTTGCTCACGGCCAGGTGTTCTTCGTCGAAAGGTATCTGTGCCAGATAGTATTCACGCTTATGAGGGTCAAACTGAGCACTGTCGGTTTGCTGCTCCAGAGAGTCGCGCTGTGCCTCCATTTGTGCGATGGAGTCACGTTGTTCTTCGGTCAGTTCCAGCTGTTCTTCACCCAGTCCGGCTACAACGGTCTGGTTGATACGTTGCCAGTTGTCCACGTTCTCACGTCGGCCCCATTGACGCTCGAAAGCCTGCTTGCCTTGCTGCACAGCCATCGGGTTGTAGAAATACCACTTGCCGTTGTTCATGCCGCCAGGTGTTGTTGTGGTTTGGGTCTGCGGCTTATTGCTGAGTATCATGCTGGAGTTGCGCTGCAGGGTCTTTTGTGCGTTGGCTTCTGCCAGTGCGTTTCGCTCTTCTTTCTCTTTCTTCTTCAGTGCTTCAATGACACGGTCGATGGCGGCATTGCGGTCTTTCTCGTCCATCTGGGCTAAGGCCTGGAGAGAGTCTTGCAGGTGGACAGCCTCTGTGTGGGGAGCCAGCTCGTCGAGTATTTTGGAGCGACGTGACAGCTCGGCATAGTCCTTACGTTCTTTGTCCAGTAGTCCGATGGCTTCGCCGTAGCAGCGTTGTGCGTCAGCAAACTTCTCTTTCTGCCAGTAGAGGTCGCCCAATTTCAGTAGCAGCACACCCTTCTCGATGCCGGAGCGTGTAGCTTTGACATTGCCTTTCTCATAGGCACCGATGGCTGAGGCTGTATCTCTCTGTGCCAGGTAGATGTTGCCGATGGCATAATACACCTGGTCGAGGTAGTCTTTGTTGTTGTCGGACAGGGCCATGCGCTTCAGGCGTCCAATCATCTTGCGCCACTGTCCGCTGGCCATCACCTCGGTCATGGCGATGCGTGCGTTGAACTCAGTTTCATAAGGTGGATTCAGCCTCACTACATGGCGGAATGCCTTGTAGGCTTCAGCGTTGTTGCCAACGGCAGCCTGCAGCTGTCCCATGAGGAACCATTCGCGTGCTTTCTGTTTGCGGCGCATCTCGTGACGGATGACTTTCCGCAGGTAGGGGATGGCCTCGGTGTAGTTGCCAGTGTGGATGTAGTAGTCGGCCAGCGTGTAGTCCCATTCCTTTTGGGCACGCCAATGGATGGAGTCGCGCTTCATGTTGCGGATGACGTCTTCGGCATCGTAGAGCCACTCCTGCTCCACATAGCATTTAGTCAGCCAGGCACGGGCACGGCCGTAGATGGCTGGCTGAGTCTGGTAGAGACGTCCCATGTAGGCAAAGGTGGAGGCAGCCTCGTCGAAGGAACCCTGGTAGAACTGTGAGCGTCCCATCAGCATCCAAGCCTTCCATAGGAAGGGGTTATATTCTTTGCGGCTGAGCCATTCCAGGTCTTTCTCTGTCTTGCGGCGGTTCTTGTTCCACTCGGGACGGCGTTTGATGCTGTGTAGCTTGATGGCTTTCTGACATTTCTCGATAGCTCGGTCGAAGTTGCTCTTACCCAACTGTTGGCTGGCTTTGTTGCCAACGGTATAGAGCGGAATGATTTCTGTAAAGTTGTCTTTGTTTCCGTTTTCCTTCTCCACGGAGCCGTCGATGTAGGCCAGTGTGCCGTTGTAGTAGGTGTTGTAGCGTGCATTGAAAGAGTGCCAGAAACGGGTCTTGGGCGTGTTTTTCTGCGTAGAGCAAGCTGCTGCCAGCATCAACAGAGCCGTCAGTAGCCATGGAACCATATATCCAGTCTTACGCATGCGCATATAATAATAAACTGAAAAAAGAGGCGGTTTATTGTTTGTGGGTGCTATTTTTTCTTTAGTCTTCCAGCAGAATCATCAGCTCACTTTTGAGCTGGTCGGGCACCTCAATGCCACGCAGAGAGAGACTGCGGCGCCAGGCGGCAACCTCTTCGGGACGCATGGTGTTGAGGATATACTCAAACTGGTCAGTCTCCTCGTCGGTGTAGCTGTCGGAAGGACGGCCCTTGAAACGGTCGAGCTCTTCATCGTCGAAGTATTCCACTGGCTTGACGGCTGCCTCCAGCATGCACTCCTGTTCACAGCGGTCGTTGTCACCGTTGCAGGTGGCGCAGCCGTCGGACTGGACAACGGGAGAATCTTCGTCTTTATGTCCGGAGAACAGGTGCCAGAAGGCAACCAGTAGTCCTAACAAAAGTAGGGAAATTATCAGATAGGACATGCCTGCTACTCGTTATTAGTATGTTGTTCAATGCCGTCAATTATCATTCCAGCTTTTTGCAGGTCGCTCCAAAAGGCAGGGTAAGATTTGGATACTACCTGCGGGTTGTTGATGGTAACGGACTTCCCACACAAGGCCATTGGAGCAAACGACATGGCCATGCGGTGATCTTCGTAGGTGTCGATGGATGTGCCAGTGGGCTTGCAGCGTTCACCATCCCATATCAGTTCTTCGTCATTGACAGACTTGATGACATAGCCTAATTTCTGAAACTCAGTCTTTAGAGCCTCGATGCGGTCGGTCTCCTTAATCTTCAGACTGCGCAGTCCTTTGAAGTGAAATGGTATGCCCATGGCACAGCAGGTGACGACGAAGGTCTGTGTCAGGTCGGGCGAGTTGATGAAGTCGTAGTCGAGTCGGGGTGTGCGCATGCTGTTCTTCTGTAGGGTCACGGTGGTGGGGACGCCGGCTCCTTTCCGTTCGAAGGTTGTCTTCACGCCCAGAAGTGAGAAGATGAAGCGTGTCACGGAGTCGCCTTGACGCGAACCGTCTGCAAGTCCGGTGAGTCGAAGTTTTACGAAAGGGTCGGGACAGAGTGCCAGCATCTCATACCAGTAGGAAGCCGAACTCCAGTCGCTCTCAATGTAGTAGGGACGTGGCGTGTAGGGACAAGGTTTTACGGACACCGTGTCGCCGGCAGTCCAGTCGGCTTTGGCGCCATATTCCCGCATGGTCCAAAGCGTCAGGTCGATGTAAGGACGCGAGATGATGTCTCCCTTCATCTTCAGCTCTAGACCGTTGGTCAGCATCGGACCTATCATCAGCAGGGCCGAGATGTATTGTGAGCTGACGCTGCCAGAAATCTCCAGCGGGCCACCTTTCAGATGTCTGCCACGGATGCGCAACGGTGGAAACCCTTCTTCTCCGGCATACTCGATGTTGGCCCCCAACTGGCGCAGGGCTTCAACCAAGATGCCGATGGGGCGGTGGCGCATGCGCTCAGTGCCAGTGATGAGCACGGAGCGGTCGTTGTCTGCTGTGGCAGCAAGATAGGCTGTCATGAATCGCATGGCAGTGCCTGCAGCTCCGATATCAACGATGTCTGGCTTCTCACTGAGGGCTTTGATGATAACTTTCGTGTCATCGCAGTCGGAAAGGTTTTCGGGCAAGGGACCTTCGCCTGCCAGTGCACGAATAATCAGGGCGCGGTTGGAGATGCTTTTCGAGGCAGGCAACTGGATGGTTGTCTCCTTGAGGGCCGAACCGCTAATAGTATATTGTTGCATTGATGCTTACTTGATGGTTGTTTGTAAAAGACGTTGGCGGCATACAGACATGCGGATGGGCAGGTCAACGGGACCGTCGGGGGTGAGGGTGGGGGTTGTCGCTTTAGCGCGAGACTCGGCTTCGTCAGTCTTGCGTGGGCCGGGCATCAGCGGACTGTAGTAGAGCACATGACGGATGCGGCCTTTCTGGTCGGCAGAGAGTTTGTAGCCCAAGCCTACCATGTAGTCCATAATATTGGCAGAATAGAAAATATCACCTTCGCAGGGTGTGCGCTTGGTGAGGTCGCTCAGGTTGAGCGCAGAGCCGTTGCGTTCATGCTCTTCCAGATAGTCTGTCAGATACTGCAGGTAGGCCACTCGGTTGTAGCTCGGTGTGTCCTCGCAATGGTCAGAGTCCAGACATTCATCTACAGATTTTCCGTCGCGTTCGGAGAACATGTGGTAGAGTCCCAGGTAGTGACCCAGTTCGTGGGCAACTGTCACGTTGACATCAGAAGAGCTATAGGTGTAGCCATGCTCACCGTGGTCTTCGCGTGTGTAGCGGTCAGATTCGGAGTCGATGTAAAGACTGTTGATGCTGGAACAATATGGAAAGCGCAAATTGCGTTTTGTCAAGGTGGTGTAGGTGACGGTCTCCAGACCGGCCAGTGCGTGACTGCCTTCTGTGGAAAAAGGCATGTGGCTGATGCCGAGTGTGGTAATCTCGCTATCGTCGGTAGCTGCGAAGTTATAGACCATGACGTTGATATATTCCGTAGGTTCCCAAATGTAGCGCACCATGTTACCCGTGTTGTCGCCCATAAAAGAATAGGCATCAATAGGGTAGGTGCCTTTCCATTCTACATAGTCCACACCTGGTGTTGCGAGACGGTTACCTTGCTCGTCGGTGGTGGCCATGATGAAGTTGACGTTGACCCGTTGGCTTGTTCCATAGATGTTACCGGCATAGAGGTCGTTAACATTCTTGAGAATTTCTTTCAGGCGATTGGCGCTGACATATTGCTTCTCGTCGTTGCGGTCTTGGTAGAGAACATGGAAGATGACGGGTAGCTTGTAGGTGTAGCTGTCGTCGATGGTTGCTGTCGTATGATCATCGTCATCATCATTGATGTCGATCTTTGTCGGCAGATTCTTGATGCCGTCGTCGCCTCCGCAGTTGGACAGTAACATAATCATCAGCAGCCATAGGAGTGAATATCTGAGATGTTTCATTTTTAATATTGTCATATTTTCATGCACAAAAGTACAAAATAGAACCCATAAAACGAGCGAGTAAGGTTAAAAATAAGTTAAATTGATAAGAATTATGAAAGATAATGTTGGGTTTTGAAGAAAAATGCCTACCTTTGCATCCGCTTACGAAGATAAGCATCGGGATTTAGCGCAGTTGGTAGCGCACACGTCTGGGGGGCGCGAGGTCGCTGGTTCGAGTCCAGTAATCCCGACAGAAAAAAGGAGTCGATGTTTCTCGGCTCCTTTTTCTATTTAGTTAAGTGGAACAATGTTGCAGCCTGTCTGTGAACTTCTTGTTACTGGCCGAAAAACATCAGAAATTGTTTTGTCGCATCAGCATTATTTCGTATTTTTGCGACAAAAGTATTGGAAACCTTATGCAAAAACTTCTCATCATTAAGACAAACACTTCACCGAAACATGCGACAGAGGTTCCTACATTGTTGGATGAGGCCGACGTGGCATGGTTGCAGCTGGGGGAACATAACTGGGCTGACCAGTATCCGTATTGTCCTCAGGTAGCGTTTCGTATCGCCCATTGTGGAAGAGCGTTGTTGCTTCATTTCCGGGTAGAAGAGGACTCTATCCGCGCCTTGGCAGAAAGAAACAATGGCAGGGTGTGGGAGGACTCCTGCTGTGAACTGTTTCTGCAACCAGAAGAAAAAGGTGACTACTATAACATAGAGTGTAACTGTGCAGGCAGTCTTCTTATTGGGTGCGGACCTGATCGTCACGACAGAGAAAGAGCTCCCCATGATGTGCTTGACAGTGTTGACCGTTGGTCATCTCTCGGAAATGCAAGCAGACCTCAGCAAGAAGGGCTATGGCAGTGGGAACTGGCCTTGCTGATACCTGTGACGGCCTTGTGGCGCAGTAGGCTGGAGAGTCTTGACGGACTTGCGGCTCGTTGTAATTTCTATAAGTGTGGAGACCTGTTGTCTCAGCCGCATTTCCTTTCCTGGTGTCCAGTGGAAACACCTAAGCCCGACTTCCATCAGCCTCGGTTCTTCGGAGAATGCCTGTTTGCAGGATAAAAGGAAAGTTGTTAGAAGAAATAAAAGAGGGAGTTTTTTCCCGCCTCATGCATTCAAAAAGGCATCATGCGTGAAGTTTAAAAACAAAATACATACAAAATGAAAAACAGATTCAAGATTCTTTATGTGGCGCTGACTATTGCAATGGCCGCCAACGCACAACGCACCCCAACCATGGGCTGGAGTTCATGGAACACGTTTGCATTGAACATTAGTGAGTCTCTCATCAAACAACAGGCTGACGCTATGCACCAGACGGGACTGCAAGAAGCCGGCTTCCAGTATGTAAACATCGATGACGGATACTGGGATGGACGTAGTGAGGACGGAAAGTTGAGGCTGAACATGAAGCGTTTCCCCAACGGTATGCGTCCGTTGGTGGACTATATCCACTCGCTCGGACTGAAGGCTGGCATCTATAGCGATGCTGGCGACAACACCTGCGGCTCAGGCAACAGGCACGCCTGGGGTTGTGGAGTGGGCTTTGCCGGACATGAAGACGAAGACTGCCGATTGTATTTCGGTGACTGGGACTTCGACTTTATCAAAGTCGATTACTGTGGTGGCATACACATGGGGCTTGACGAGCGTCAGCAATACACTAAGATCTCTAATGCCATCAAAAACAGTGGAAAGAAAGACGTGGTGTTCAATATTTGCAGATGGGCTTATCCCGGAAACTGGGTAGCGGAGGTCAGCGACTCCTGGCGTACCACCGGCGACATCTACGATGCGTGGAAGAGCGTGAAGAACATTCTGGCAGAGAACCTTTACCTTTCGGCCTATTGTCATGACGGCCACTACAACGATATGGATATGCTGGAGGTGGGACGCTCGATGACACAGACGGAAGACGAGACCCACTTCGGCATGTGGTGCATCATGTCATCACCCTTGCTGATAGGTTGCGACATGGCAACGCTCAAGGATAAGCCGCAGACACTGGCTCTGCTCTGCAATCGCGACTTGATAGCCCTGAACCAGGACCCGCTCCACCTGCAGGCATACATAGCAGATAAGCAGGGTGAATGCTATATCCTGGTGAAGGACATCAAACAGCTGAACGGCAGAGAGCGGGCTGTGGCCATCTATAATCCGAGCGACGAACAACAGACGGTCGAACTCGATATGAAAACGATAGGTCTGGGAGGCACCGTAAGCCTGTATGACTGCATCAGACAGACCGACTTCGCTTGTGATAAGGAGTCTGCCAGTGTAACGATTCCTGCCCATGGTACAAAAATATTCCGTGCTAAGGGAAAGAAAAGACTGGAGCGGACACGCTATGAGGCAGAGACAGCATGGCTCTCAGCATATCAGGAACTGCGCAACAACCAGGCAGAAATTACTGCTGTCTATGCAGCAGATAACAATGCTTCCGGTGGCTTTAAGGCTGGCTATCTCGGCATGCGTGCGGAAAATGACCTGCAATGGCGCAACGTGGTGGCACGGAAAGCCGGCAAGCGCCAACTGACCTTCCGCTGCTTTTGCGGAGAAAAACGCTCCATGGAACTGGAGGTCAACGGGCAGCATGTGAAGACGTTGAATGTTGGTGGCACCGATTGGTCGCAGCCGCAATACGTCACCGTGGAGGCTCATCTGAAGAAAGGCAACAACGTGGTGCGACTCTACAATGCTACGGCATGGATGCCAGATATTGACGTGATGACGATAGAGTAAAAAAAGCGATTTATCCTCCCCCCCCATATCCTTGCGTGTATATCATGAAACATGGAACTATGGTACAGAAACATTTTACGGAATTAACACAATCACAGCTGGGTGT
>CAMNOK010000054.1 GCA_946546825.1 uncultured bacterium | reverse complement strand
CCTCGTAATCCTCAAAAATCTTCTTCATCAGTGTGAATACCGAGCCACTGATGATAAGGTTCAGGTGGCTCCTGCCCTTATGCAAGCACCTGTCGTTCGTTTTCCCTATCGTAGAATTCCATATCTTAAAATAGTATTCACTATTACTGTAACTGTCATTACTTTTGCAAAGGTACAAAATTATTTATACCAACAAGCAAAATGGGATAAAAACTTTCATTTTGTGTCTGTCATGCTATGCTTCAAAATGTTAAAAAGATACAAAAACAACAATAATAATTCCCATAATCGGGAATTTACTCGTATCTTTGTAAACAAACACCTATTACGATGCAAATAATCTTTGAAGACAAGGATTTGGAAGAGCTCATCACAACGGGGCGTAACAGCAAATATAAGAAGTACACCCGCAATGGTAAGTTTGTGCGTGCCCTTGCAACTGCATACAACTATCTGCGGCTTTCTGAACGAGCCAGCGACCTCCGTTCCATCTCTTTCCTCCACTATGAACAACTCTCAGGAACCAATGGCATGAGTTCCATTCGGGTTGTCAACGGAATGGTGGAACGAATTGTCTTCCGCGAATATGAAGGCGGAATCAGAATTACAGTTTTAGATTTAGACGATACTCATTATGGCAACAAGAAATGAAAATCCGGCCCCCTTTATGGCGGTTCATCCGGGAATGATGATAAAGCCCGAACTCGAAGAGCGAGGCATCAGTCAGAAAGCCTTCGCCCAGATGCTTGGCACGCAACCATCTCACTTAAGCGAGGTTCTCAACGGTAAACGTGCCCTCACAACAGATTTGGCTATGAAGATAGAATCATCCATCGGTCTGCCTGCAAAGATTCTCCTTTCTGCGCAGGCACACTACGAACTGGAGGCCGCTAGTGCTGAAGTCAAAAAGTCTGACAGCCAGCACGAGACGGTATCGATTACCATTCCCACTCAAGACCACAACCTGCTGCAAGAGATTGTCAAACGGTTCGGATGGGCCTGCATGTTTTGAACCGAGCGAGCAGCGAGCGCAGAGCCAAATCTGTTTGGGCTTTGCCGAGTCGCGAGAGAGGAAGAGCGTTAGCTCAACCTGGTGGCAGCACGCTCGCTTCACAATGCTTGTAGGCATACTATAGGCATTGGTATATGTGATGGGCATGGCAGTTACCTGTACTCAATGTTAGCATCCCTCTTCTGAACTGTCAATGTTTAAAAGAGTTTCATAAACCGTCTGCGCAATTAATCAGAAATATCTTTACATCGTCTTTTCGTAATCTGGAAAAGAGTGTTGCCAAAAGACATCTGTTTTCGGAGCTTCCTGATGCCACCTCCAGCCGCCCTTGAAGTGCCAACCATGTTCAGGATAGTCCAAAACTGGCCCGCTTTACACTTCCAAGAATTTTTCTTTCGCATCAAACACTTACTGGCAAACGAGCCTGTATCTCTGACCTTGACTCCAAAAACGAACGACTTTAGCCCTTAAAACAAACGATTTCATCGTGAAAAATGAAAGACTTTAGCATCCAAAGTGAATGTCTTTGGACCCTAAAACGAGCGACTTCAGACCGAAAAGTGGCAGAGTTTTGCGAAGAAGATGACAGGTCTTTCCTTATTCACGATAACCTTTGCGTTTTCACTATGAAAAGGTTGGGTATAAGAATGTGAAATACTCGCAAAATGAAGACCGTTGATTTTTATTTTTTGAAAACGTCCAAAATACTGCCAAAAATTCAAAGTTTTCTTAACAAAATAGAGCCCGTGCATTTATATTTTCTTGACCACGCGGCAAGGGTTTCCCACGCCGACGGTGTTCGACGGGATATCCTTCACCACCACCGAGCCGGCTCCGATGGTTACATTGTCGCCGATGGTTACTCCAGGAAGGATGGTCACACTGCCGCCAATCCAAACATTATGGCCGATGGTGACGGGCTTCGCCCATTCTTCACGGGAATTGCGCTCCACGGGGTCGGTACTATGACAGGCTGTGTAGATGCTGACATTAGGGCCTATAAAACAGTCATCGCCAATGGTGACACAGGCTTCATCGAGGACGGTGAAGTTGAAATTCGCAAAGAAGCGCTTACCGATTCTTATCTGTTTGCCATAGTCGCAGCGGAATGGCTGATTGATGATCAAGTCGTCGTCTGCCACATGGCCCAACAAGTCCTTCAGGATTTCCTTCATCCGCCGGGTTTCAGACGGACGCAGGGTATTGTATTCATAAAGAACCTCTCTTGTCGCCATCAGTTCTTCTATCAGTTCTGGGTCAACGGCAGAATAAACTTCGCCCGCCAGCATCTTCTCTTTCTCTGTCATATACGCTCAATCTGTTACTACTTCATCGATTCAGGTTACATGGATGGTATTTCAATATTACATCATGGCTGTCAGGAAGTTCTCGTAGCCGAGCTTCTCGAAGCACCCCTGGGGTTCAGTTTCAGATTCTCACTGCTCATGATGTTCTTTTTAATCGTATGCGTCACAAAAGTAAACATTCCCCCACAAACAATAATAAGTCCAACAAAGTTTTAATATATTTTAATAAGGCAATCGCATACGATTAACATCAGTTTTGTTACCTTTGCCTCGTCATACAAAAAAACACATCATGTCATATTGATAAAGAGATGAAAAGAATTCATATCAGGTTAACCTCGGTCATACTTGTACTCTGTGTCACGAGTTTATTCTTTAGTTTCTGCAGCAGCTGTAGCAACAATGGTTCTGCTCCTGGCTACACCTATGTGTCTGGCGTCTTAGACAGTTCCCTTACACCTGACTCCGCTCCCGAGAGGGTACTGAAGGCAATAGAACAGGCAGAACGCTTTCATTGTTATGAAATCATGAGCGACACCGCCCATGCGCTGTGCGTAGAAGCCATTGGCGAGGTTGACACGACGCCGACTGAAGGCTACGGCATCGTCGTGGAGAAGGGTGCGGCATCGACCACGTTTCCCAACCTGCGCAACTCGCGTAACCCCACTGCCCGATATGACGGAAAGAACAACGAGCTATGGCTCGCATGCAGTGTCATGGAAGGCACCGGTGTCCAGGTTGAGCGACTCTACCTGATCCGTTTCGACGACAACGACAAGGCACACATAGCCTACACCGTTGACCCCTACGACCTACAGCAGCAGCTATGCCAGCGACTGGGATATATCATTGACGGAAACAAGATTACACTTTGCGACAGCAAGAACCCAGCCATTGCCCGGTCCACCAACACCATGACCGACATGGGAGATATTGACAACGAGCACCCTCTTTGGATAGGCGAACAGATACAGTATCACCTTAGCGGCAATGTGCCCAGCCTGCTCATTACACCAGGATTGAAGTTCACGTCGAGCCCTATGCTCATCTACGACGACATGCCCACGCTCATAGCCCCGCTCACCATCACAGAAACCGGCAACGTGAGCATTGGCGACCTGCATGAATACAAAGAGTAGAGAAAACTTTTTGAGAAACAGTTACAAGATGAAAAAAATCTGCCACTACATATCCGAATACATGGGTGTGCTGGTACTTGCCGCAGCCTTGCTGTCATTGTTTTTCCCCAGCATATTTCAAGGAATACGCCCAACGCTCATCAACTACCTGTTGGGAGCAGTGATGTTTGGCATGGGACTGACCCTCAACCTGCAGGACTTCAAGATTGTGTTCCGCCAGCCCAAGGATGTGATCATCGGTTGCCTGTCGCAGTTCACCATCATGCCCCTGCTGGCCTACGGCTTAGTCAATATCTTCAGACTTGACGAAGCACTGGCTCTGGGTGTGATACTGGTGGGGTGCTGTCCTGGCGGCACAGCCTCCAACGTCATCACCTACCTGGCCAAAGGCGACCTGGCCTTGTCCGTCGGTATGACAGGAGTCTCCACCCTGCTGGCTCCCGTGCTGACCCCACTGCTGACGTGGGCGTTGGCCGGTAAAAGTGTCAACGTAGATGTGGCCAGCATGTTTCTGAGCATACTCTGGGTGGTCATACTCCCTATCGTTGCCGGACTGTTGGTCAAGTGGCTATGGCCAAGGTTCACGGAGAAGGCCACCGACTACCTGCCAGCCTTCTCGTCGGTGTCCATTGCGCTCATCGTCACCATCGTCATCTCTGCCAATGCCAGCAAGCTGCTGGCGGGCGGCCTCACCATCATTCTGGTTGTCATACTTCATAACGTCTGCGGACTGGGCCTTGGTTTCCTCATCGGCCACCTGCTCCGACTGCCGGAACCCAAGAAGAGAGCCATCTCCATCGAGGTGGGAATGCAGAACTCAGGACTGGCAAGCAGTCTGGCAACCATCCATTTTGCCACCCTTCCCCTGGCCACCATACCCGGTGCCCTGTTCAGTGTTTGGCACAATCTGTCAGGGGCAACAGTGGCATATTTTTATAAAAAAGTCAGAGGCGATACCAACATATCCATAGTAACGGTTGGAGAAGAATAAGGATTTCTATTCTTGAATAGATTGGCAGCTCATCACACTTCAGACCGATTTGCTCAAAGACGTTTGAGCAAATCGGTCTCTACTATTCTCAGTTCTACTTTTCCGTTGCCAGACTTCAGACGGTCGAACTCACCGGCATTTCCTCCAGCCAGCTCCTTCACGTCGCCAAAGGCATTGCTGTCTTGCACTGGCGCCAGCATGCGGATGGTCAGTGTGTTACTCTTCACGGGCTGTTCTATTTTCAGATGCACATAGCCCAGCGTGGCGTATGTCAAGCCCTCCCACACCTTCTTCTTTCCTGCATATACAGCAATGGGGTAACACTTGTTACGCCAGCCTGTAAGTTTCAACGTAATCTCATCGACAGCAACCTTTTCTGCCAGCTGATAGGTAATCCAGGCATGCTCTGCCTGCCCGTCGCTCCTCCACTCCGACAGCTCATTGTCATCGATGCTCTTCCGAGCATCGGCCTCGTTGCTGCCAGCTTTGACGGCCTTGACTTCAACGGTACGCATCTTATCCGTATAGGATGGTGTGTCCGGTGTCTCGCCACGCGAGAGGTTCAGGGGCAACGTCAGGGCGGGAAGTGCTCCCGATGGTTTCTGCGTTGTCATGGTGACGGTGACTGGCCGTAAGCCTTCAGCAGCACAGGTCAGATGGATGTCACCCGGGTTCACCGTGCTGCGCACCAGCACCCTGTTGACACCATCTTCTACGGGCAGCGACTGCGACAGAATATAATTGGTGGACTGCGAAACCGTTGATGGGCCGTCCAACAGACTGTCGTCTCTCTTCCTTACAGTATCATGAGTAGCCTTCTTATCCTGAACGGCAATGCCGCCGCGCCACTCTCCCTCACCCCACAGGTTGAAGTGCACCAGGCGGTTGTCCAACGGACAACGGTGTCCTTCCCTATCGACAACTTCCACCTGTACGATGGCCATGTCTGCACCATCGGCCTGGAAGCCTTCCGGATTCTCCATGACACAGACCTCCAGATGGTCGGCCTTGCCGACGGTCTCCACGGTGTGACGGCTCAGTTCCCGACCGTCGGCAGCATAGCTGACAGCCTCCAGTCGTCCGGGCTCATAGCGCAGGCTGTCAAAGGTGAAGAGATACTGGTGGCTGCGCCGACCAAATCCCAGGCTACGCCCGTTGAGCAACAGCTCTACACGATCGCCTGTTGACACCACATATTTTTTCAGGCAACAAGAGTCGGCAGCCAAGTGTTGATGGTCGCTTTTGGCAGATTCATAGTTCCAGTGTCCCACGATGTGTGTGCGATGGCGTTCAGGTGTCACCCAACCGTCCCACATCACCTGGTGGGCGAAGAACGACTCCTTAGGGATACGCATAGCATCGGTGACGCCACTGGTGCGATAGTTGGCTTCCCCACGGAAGTGAGTGTTGGTGTCGGAAAAGACAATTTTCACGCCGCCGTTGTTGACACGCCGTCCAGTACCGGGACGCTCCAGGAAGTAGTCATACCAGCGCACGACCATCTCACGGGCCATCTCGTCCATGTTATGATTATACTCTCGGGCAGGTTTCCCTCGGTAGAGCGGTCCGTCACCCTCCTGATGGTAGGGATAGCTCCAGTTGTCCCAGTATTTGCGCAGGCCCTCATCACGGCAGTACTCCATCTGCCACATAGGATGCTTGCCCGACTTATTCACATAGAGCATCTCGCCCCCATACTCCGCCTCGTCGATATCGAGCATCTCACGACTGCCGATGGCACGTCCGCCAAAGGGGTCATACTGGTCGCGCACGGCTTTCAGTTCCACCATGTGTTCACGAGAAATGCTCTCGTTGCCACCCTCATAGAAGAGAATGCTGGGGTTGTTGCGGTTGTATATGATGGCATCGCGCATGAGTTCCACACGCTGTTCCCACCGGCGGCCCTCCACGTCTTTCTCCGCATCGCCGGCCGGCATGGCCTGCATCAGTCCCACGCGGTCGCACGACTCGACATCCTGCTTCCAGGGTGTGACGTGCATCCAGCGCACCAGGTTGCCCCCCGACTCCACCATCAGCTGGTTTGAGAAGTCGCTCATCCAGGCCGGCACACTCATCCCCACACCTGGCCATTCGTTGCTGGTGCGCTGGGCATAGCCGTGCATCATGATGACGCGGTCGTTGAGCCATGTCTTACCCTCTGCGAAACGGGTCTTGCGGAACCCAGTGCGCGTGGTAACCTCATCGACAACGGTTCCGTCGGTGGCCGTCAAGAGGGTTTTCAGCGTGTAGAGATAGCCGTAGCCCCAACTCCAGAAGTGCATATCACTGAGCCTGCCTTCGGCACTGGCCACACAGCGCTGGCCCGGCTGAAGGGTCAGGGCTCTGTTCTGGAAACGGCCTACTTCACGACCATTGGCATCGAGCACCTGTACTATATACATAAAGGTACGCGCGATGGAATCATCGTTTTTCACTTCCGATTCTGCATGTACTGTGACACAGCGGCCGGCAATGTCGTAGTCCTTGCCATAGATATAGGTACCAGTGGTTCCGAGGCTGCTGTAGAGCGGCAATGTCTGATAGAGGCGGCCGGTGGTATGCAACCACACATTCTTGGGGATGCCGCCATAGTTGGCATTGAAGTTCTTGTTGTTCCACTGGTAGGTGCTGTTGGTGGCTCGTTCGCGGTAGCTCCAACTGTTATCGACTCGCACGGCCATCACGTTCTCTCCCTCCCGAAGATAGGGTGTGAGGTCGAAGCCACAGGCCATCACTCCGTTTTCGGAAATGCCCAGATGATGACCGTTCAGATAGAAGTCGGCCCCGAAGCGCACGCCCTCAAACTCTACAAAGGCTTTTGAATGTTCCGGGGCGTAATGTCTGAGTTCAAAATGCTTTCGATACCATACCACCGTGTCGGAAAGCTGTTCACAAGCCACGCGGAAAGCCTCATCCTCATTCCAGGCACGAGGCAGTGTGACCCGCTGCCAGCGGGCATCGTCATAGTCGGGGGCCTGTGCACCGGGCATATCACCCACCTTCAGCAGCCAGTCGCCATTGAAATTCAGCTTTTCACGCTGGATGTCGGCAGCCTTCACCGATATCAACACCAGTAACAAAACGAGCAGGGAAGTAAGTCTTCGCATAATCAAAAAAGGTTTAGTCTGATACAATAAAAACGAGAGTCTGAGACTAATATTGTATGGACAGGCTACCATTTTCTCGAGCTATTCTTTTGACTTTTCAGAATAATTCGTATCTTTGCAAAATAACCAATCAACCGAAAGCCTATGAAACTTCATCTACACAAGTACTTCCTTTCTTTCCTCGTATGTATGCTGCCTGCCATGGCTTGGGCAGACGACTACCCTGTGGCCTTCGATAAAAATGCCAACCGCACACATGCCGAGCGCAAACTGAACAGCATCACCCTCAATGGCAACATCTACAGGGTGAAGAATGTCATGAAGATGTATCACGACTTGACAGACTCCGTCTTCTATGCCCATGCGGGCGACATTGTGTCGCCTGCGCTGGGCTTCACGGGCAGGTGGATGGACAGCTATATCTATATTGACAAAGACTGCAACGGACAGTTCGACGTGACTACACCAGAAGCCAATGGTCTCCTGACGGACGACAACGAGCTGGTGAGCTTCTCTGGTCTGACGCTTTCCGGCGGTGGCTATAACAGCTACGGAGAGGTCACCAACCTGTCGCAGGTGCAACCTCCTTCATTCACCCTGCCGGCAAGCCTGCAGCCAGGTCTCTACAGAATGCGCATAAAGGTGGACTGGGACAGCACCGACCCGGCAGGCAGGATGGACAATGCCAACAGCATCCTGAAAAACGGAGGAGCCATTGCCGACATCACCCTCCAGATACTTCCGGCAGGCAAACAGCAGGTGGGAAAATATGTCATGGTCTTCAACGATGAGTTCAACCAGCCTGACGGCAGCAGACCCGACGACACAAAGTGGAAATCCTCCGTGCGTCGCGGCAGCACATGGAATCGCTTCATCAGCGACACTGATGAGGTAGCCTTCATCGACAACGGCCATTTGGTGTGTCGCGCCATTGCCAACACCGACAAGGCTAACGACCCCGTAGATATGCTCACGGGCTCCATGGAGACACAAAACAAATACTCCTTCACCTACGGACGGGCAGAGGCACGACTGAAGACCCTACCCCACCGCGGCAACTTCCCTGCATTCTGGATGATGCCACAACCTCCTACTCAGAAATGGCCTAATGGCGGTGAGATTGACATCTTTGAAGCCATCGACGCACAGGCCACAGCCTTCCACACACTGCACTCCCACTGGATTAATGACTTGGGAAACAAGAACAACCCTAAATATTCTTTCAACGAGAATGTAACCCAAGGCGAATGGCATATCTTTGCCGTAGAATGGACGAAAGACCTCATCACCTTCTTTGTTGACGGCACCAGCGTTGGTTCCTACGCCAAATCCATCAATGCCAGCCATCTGGAGAATGGGCAGTGGCCCTTCGACCATGCTTTCTACCTCATACTGAACCAAAGTGTGGGCGACGGCTCGTGGGCACAGGCTCCCGACCTTACATTCACCTATGAGACTCGTTTCGACTGGGTGCGCGTGTTCCAACAGGTTGAACTGACTAACGGCATCAACGATATAACATTCTCCTCCCAACAGGCTTCTGACGCCATCTACGACCTGCAGGGCAGGAAAGTGAGAAATGACGGCGAAACTCTCGCAAAGGGCATCTATATCATCAACGGCAAGAAATGGTTGGTGAAATGACAAGAGCTCAGTTTTAGTGTTTGCATAACAGCAAAAAAGAGCAGCTGCCAGATTAGCAACTGCTCTTTTCTTATCTAAGGATACTGTTTTTAGTCGATATCCGTTCCGTGGTCCAGCACATCGCTGAAGTCCTTCGGCTCATGGTTCACCTGGTCGTGGTACTCGTCTGTGAAGCGAGGCTCACGATGGTCGTTGTGACGCTCGGGACGGGGACGGCGCTCACCACGGTCGCCACGCTCCGGACGCTGACGACGCTCGCCACGCTCGGGGCGGTCGCCACGAGGACGACGCTCACGCTCCACATAACCCTCGGGTTTGGGGATGAGCACACGGTGAGAGAGCTTATACTTGCCAGTCTTCGGGTCAATCTCCAGGAGCTTCACGGTAATCTTGTCACCCTCCTTCAGACCAGCTTCCTCGACAGTCTCCAGACGCTTCCAGTCAATCTCTGAGATATGGAGCAGTCCGTCCTTGCCAGGCATGATCTCTACGAAGCAGCCGTAAGGCATGATGCTGCGGATGGTACCCTCATAGACCTCGCCCACCTCGGGAACGGCTACGATGGCTCTGATCTTACGGATGGCAGCGTCGATGCTCTCCTTGTTGGGAGCGCTGACCTGCACCTTGCCCACACCATCGGTCTCGTCGATGGTGATAGTGGCACCCGTGTCTTCCTGCATCTGCTGGATAATCTTTCCGCCCGGGCCAATGACGGCACCGATGAACTCCTTCGGTATGTCGAAGGCTTCGATGCGCGGAACCTGAGGCTTCATCTCTGCACGAGGCTCACTGATGGTCTCGGTGAGCTTACTTAAGATGTATTCGCGGCCGGCCTTTGCCTGCATGAGCGCCTTCTCCAGAATCTCAAACGACAGTCCGTCGCACTTGATATCCATCTGGGTAGCGGTCAGACCGTCCTTCGTACCAGTGGTCTTGAAGTCCATGTCGCCCAGGTGGTCCTCATCGCCGAGGATGTCGCTCAGCACGGCATATTTCTCTTCTCCGGGGTTCTTGATGAGACCCATGGCAATGCCGCTCACGGGCTTCTTCATGGGAACGCCGGCATCCATCAGGGCCAGTGTGCCTGCGCAGACGGTTGCCATCGACGAAGAGCCGTTGGACTCGAGAATCTGGCTCACCAGACGCACGGTGTAGGGGAAGTCCTCAGGAATCATGTCCTTCAGGGCACGCCATGCCAGATGGCCGTGGCCTATCTCACGACGGCCTACGCCGCGCTGTGCCTTAGCCTCACCTGTGCAGAACGGGGGGAAGTTGTAGTGGAGCAGGAAACGCATATAGCTCTTGTCGAGGACGTCGTCAACGAGTTTCTCGTCGAGCTTGGTGCCCAGCGTACAGGTAGAGAGCGACTGTGTCTCACCACGGGTGAAGATTGAACTTCCGTGAGGCATGGGCAGCGGGCTCACCTCACACCAGATAGGACGAATCTCGTCTGTCTTACGACCGTCGAGACGGATGCCCTCATCCAGGATACAGCGACGCATGGCGTCACGCTCCACGTCGTGGTAGTAGCGGTCCATCATGGCCTCATACTCTGCGGCCTTGTCAGCATCTTCAGCAATATCGGTGTGTTCTGCGAAGAACTTCTCCTTGAAGTCGGTCAGAATCTTCTCGAAAGCCTCTGCACGGGCGTGCTTCTCCAGAGCCTGCTTCGTCACGTCGTAGGCGGGCTGGTAGCACTCCTTGTTCATCTGTTCGCGCAGAGCCTCATCGTTGACCTCATGGTTATACTCACGCTTCACATCCGTACCCAGTTCCTTGGAGAGTTCAGACTGCAGCTCGCACATCGGCTTGATGGCGTCCATGGCAGCCTTCAGCGCACCGAGCAGGTCTTGCTCGCTGACCTCCTTCATCTCACCTTCCACCATCATGATGTTTTCAGCAGAAGCACCCACCATGATGTCCATGTCGGCTTCCTTCATCTGCTCGAAGGTGGGGTCGATGACGTACTCGCCATTGATACGAGCTACACGCACCTCACTGATCGGACACTCGAAGGGAATATCTGAACATGCCAAAGCGGCAGAAGCGGCAAATCCGGCCAATGCATCGGGCTGATCGACTCCGTCAGCTGACAGCAGCATGACATTGACAAACACCTCAGCGTGATAGTTGGAGGGGAAGAGCGGACGGAGCACACGGTCAACCAGTCGGCTTGTCAGAATCTCATTGTCACCAGCCTTTCCCTCACGCTTGGTGAATCCGCCGGGAAAACGACCCGCTGCGGAATACTGCTCTCTGTAATCAACCTGCAAAGGCATGAAATCGGTTCCGGGAACTGCATCCTTTGCGGCACAAACAGTGGCCAATAACACGGTGTTGCCCATACGAAGCATCACCGAACCGTCGGTCTGCTTTGCCACTTTCCCGGTTTCAATTGTGATGGTTCTTCCATCAGGCAATTGAACACTTTTTGTAATAACGTTCATCTAAAAAAAATAACTTATTGTCTTTATAACATCTATAAAAAATCTCATTTTTGCAAAATCGGCGCAAAGATACACATTATTATTGTAACAAAAGAACAAACCACCACTTTATTACGTTTTTTTATAGAATCTGCTATTATTACACGAAATATCAAGGACTTCAAAAAAAATATAGTCTTGGAGTGGTAGTCTCGGTTGATTTTCATCATTGTCACAGCTTCTTATTCTGTATATCTTATGCTTTTTCATCAAAATTCTTGTAGAAAATCTCAAAAAGGTGTATATTTGCACCGTGTAAAATCTCAAAAAGGTGTAAAATATGGAAGTTCAGAAATCGCAAAAAGGTGCGGATGACATCATTATGAAGCGTAAAATATTAAAGTAGAGAATGGTATCACCTATCTTCCGCTTTACATGACACCTTTATTGTAAGTACAAGGAGCGTAAGTCTCCCTATTCTACGTGCATATCAATATACGGAGTATCTTCTGCTTACTGGAATTAAGATATTTGGAATAGAGAACCCCAGATACACTTTGACAACAGACTACAGTTCGGACAACCTTTCTTTGTC
>CAMNOK010000053.1 GCA_946546825.1 uncultured bacterium | reverse complement strand
GTAACTTCAAGACTATGATTAATAATTTGTTTTTCAATCTTATTGTTGCTCACATATCTTCTAACCTTCTTTATTTCTTTATTAACAATAATTCTGGGTGCTCTAGTTCTTCCACTAACTTGTCAACCATCGTGCAAGGCTTATGGGTTGCATAGTCGATGCCAGTGTATAATGCACGTAGTTGCTGGGCAAAGCGCATGGCCAGGTCCTCGCGGCCATACTGCTGGAGTAGGCTGTATATATTAGGGTTGCCTTTCCGATACTTAAAGGTTTCGTCACCCATTCTGTTTCTAAAAGCTTCTTCGAGTTTCTCAATATAGGCAGAGCGGCCAATGCCTGTATCAAGATATTCAAAGTGCAGGTAGTACCATAGTTCGAATGCCTCGTTCGTCCAGGCACTTTGGAAACCCAACTTATGGGCTTTCTTGATGGCATCGTTAAAGTCTTCGAAGTCATCCTTATCGAACACGACCCACACACGGTCAAAAGACATGGCATTCTTCCGCTCCAGTTCCACTTTGATTTCCTGCGATCTATCCACCAAAGCCATGGTCGCACGGCCTTCGCCCTCAATCGTCACCTCACGAACGGCTGAGATATAGTTATTGATGAGGGCCTCGAAGTAGTGCGGCTCGGTCTTCGTACCTTCACAGACGATGAGGAAACGCACAAGTTTCTCGCGAATGTTCTCCTTTCGCTTCTTGGCAGCCTTGGCTTCTTTGCGTTCCCGCCTCAGCTTTGCGATTTCTTCTTTTCTCGAATATCCCATAGCATCACTTTATTTTCCAATGAAAGGTATGGCACCATAGCGGCCCCGAATATAGTCACGCTTGATATCACGGTCATTACGAACCTTCTTCCCATCTTCGTCCTTGAACTCCACAAGCGAGTAGATGTCAGTAGATTCAACCTTGTCCTTCTCTGCAAACCAAATCTGATCACGACGAATAATCTCCAAATCAAGCAGATTGGTGTCGTGGGTGGCGAAAATCAGCTGTGCTCCGTGTCTGTTCTTCTCTGGATCCATGAACAGAAGTACGATGTTGCGCGTCAGCAGTGGGTGAAGCTTGGCATCCAGTTCATCGACAATCAGCGTCTTGCCCTCGTTCAGCGTATCGAATATTGGGCCGGAAATCTCTATCACTTTCTTCGTCCCCTCTGACTCCATCTGGTTCTTGTGAAAATTGCGCTCGCCGATTACCAGCCCTTTTTCGTCATAGACATTGTGAGTGGTTATCGGCTCGACCACATTCCCTGTCGCCAAGTCCTTCTCCAACTGTGACCTTAAAGACCTTGGGGCACTGTCTAATGCCTCTTGGGGAATATCAACCTTCTTGACAGAGAAACGGGTAAAGCCCAGTTGCAGGGCCTTGAAGAACTCCTGAGCCTGGTCAGCTCCATTCTGATGTTCCAAAAACATTCTGAGCGTAAATGCCTCGTAGCCTTCGCTGTCGATTCCAGAAAGCACATTACATTCTCCAAACCAGCCCAATATGGAATTGGACTTCTCGCCTTTCAGCTGAGCTACAAGCGACAGGAAGAGGCGATTTGAGTTTGTCAAGTCTTCCTTTCCCTGACCCTCTGGGAATCTTTTAGGAGATACCTCTATAATATCTCGTGAACGCACGAAGAGCTCGTACTCTTTTTCTCCAAACCGTTTCTCGTATAGCCACTCTGAGATAATGTCAGTTTTGTTGTATTCGAAGCCATAGCGATAAAGCACCTCTGCATGAATAAACTGTATCTCAAACAATGTTGGTTGAAAATCAGAACTTTCATCCAATGCAAAAGGATCATATGGTAGTGTATCACCTTCATTCAACCTGACAGAACGCCTAACCATACTACGCATAGTGGATATGGCCTGAATCAAATTACTCTTGCCACCCGAGTTGGCACCATACAAGACTGCCAACGGAAGTAAACTGTACTTACCTTCGCTGATTACAGACTCTTTGTGCTCCCTTATGGAACTCGCCTCCATGCTAAAGGTATGTTCCTGTTTGAAAGAGCGAAAATTCTTAACTGTGAAATTTACCAGCATATTTCAATATTTTTGTACAAAGATACAATTAATTTTCGATATAGAATGCGTAATGTGAGAAAAAATCTCAAAAATCAAGCGCGTTTAACAAAATTTCAGCTTCATAAGGTTTGGAAGTGCGAAAATAACTCGTTATTTTAACTTGATTGAGTTTTTTGTGAGGTATGCATCTTATTGGAATATGACATATAATTACAAAACAAATTTGAGTATTCAAGATAACATTCTTCCGTAGTTGCACATTCACACCTCTTTGCCTAAAAGCAAGTCCGAAGTGTTAAAATCTAAAAGTAGTTGATATACAGAGATTTATCTCTATGTGTTTTTCATTGTTTATGGTTGTTTAGAGGTCTCTAAATACAACCATAGAAAGTTCTTTCTCCACATCGCCATGATAGCGTCGCCGTACGCCATACGAAAAGAGAGTTCTCGCGCGCGTGCGCGCACTAGGAATTTTTATTTTTGATTTTTTCCTCATTTCCTCATTTCATGAGCCGGAAAGCCGATGAATAAAGGCTTTGTGGGGTGTGAGGAAATCATGAGGAAATGAGTTAATATTTCTTAAATGGAAGTTTTTGAAGAAAAAAAAGGAAGATTTTAAGAGAAAATTGAAGAGGGATTCAACTCGCCTCGCTCGTGAAATTCTTTCTCCGCTTCGCTATGCGCTCGGGCTTGCACGCTTTCATAACATCGTGGAGAAAGAAAGCATCGCTGTGCGCCGAGCGAATATGAGATTTCTGTCACCAAGTGACACCCATTATCAGATATATAGAACCTACGAAACCTGAATCGTATAATGTCAATCAAAGGGATGGCTTCATCATCATTATCTTACACGATGGGGAGGGATATTCCGTTGATTTTCTGGTAGATATCCAAGGCGAAGATGTCCGTCATGCCGCTGATATAGTCGATGACTGCCATCAGGCGTGTTTCCAGGTTGTCGCTCTCAATATCATATTGGCTGCTAAAACGGCGTATGAGCTGCTGAGAGTGGAACTTGTTGGGATTGACGGCAGCATCAACCAGTCCATCCATGAGATTCTCCATGATATGGTAGCCACTCAGCTCCACGTCCAACACGGGCTTACTCTGGTAGATGCGTTTTTTAGAGATTTCCGTGCAATGTCTGTAGGCTTCATAGACAGCGGGGGTCACACTCTTTACGAGTGATTTCTTAAAGGTGCCATCAAGGATTTCCTGTTCATGTTCGACAAATGTCTTAACACATTCTCCTACGAGCAGTCCGATGACCCGAGCACGCAGATAGACAATCTTCTCGTTGTCGTCTTCCACCCCCTGCTCCACTATCTGCTGGCGGATGTAGTCACACTGTTCCTCACTAAAGAAGTTCAGCAACAGACGTTCCGTCTCCTCAAAGCTGAGGAGTTTCAGCTTGTGGGCATCCTCAAGGTCCATGATTTCATAGCATATATCATCGGCCGCCTCTACCAGATAGACCAGCGGATGACGTGCATACTCCATCGGCTCACCCGGGACCGATTTACGAATAATCCCCATTTCATCGGCAATTTTTCTATAGGTTTCAGCCTCTGTAGAGAAGAAACCGAACTTGCCGTGCTTGCCGGCCAGGCTCGACTCGAAAGGATACTTCACGATACTGGCCAGGGTGGAATAGGTCATGACGAAGCCTCCGATGCGACGTCCTTTGAAACGATGGGTGAGCAGTCGGAAGGCATTGGCATTTCCCTCGAAGTGAGTGAGGTCTTCCCAGAGTGCACTGCTCACCTGCCCTTTGAGGAAAGCCCCGCCGCCCTCGGTAAAGAATGCTTGAATGGCCTTCTCACCACTGTGTCCGAAGGGCGGGTTACCCATGTCGTGCGCCAGGCAGGCAGCCGACACGATAGTGCCTATTTCTTCGAAGAGCGTGCCACGGAGTTCCGGGTGCATTTCCATGAGCCGGCGGGCCACATCGCTGCCCAGCGACATGCCCACGCTGGCCACCTCCAGGGAGTGGGTCAGCCGGTTGTGCACAAAGATGCTGCCAGGCAGGGGGAACACCTGTGTCTTGTTCTGCATACGACGAAATGGTGCTGAGAAAATCAGTCGGTCGTAGTCACGTTTAAACTCCGAGCGGTCATCGAAACGCGATGAGTGACGTTCTTCCTGTCCCAATCGGCGATTGGTGATGAGTTGTTGCCAGTTCATATCTGATAAAAAACCTTGTCTGTTGAAAAACAATCGCAAAGATAGTGTAAAATTGTCTAAAATCTTTCTTTTCTAAAGAAAAATAGGTGGAAAGTGGGAATAATTAATTATTTTTGCAGAATATTTGAACATCTCACAAGCAAACAAGCCAAAATGACAGACAAGAAGACCATAGAAGTGAAGGTGGTGAACAAGGGTCACCAGCCGCTTCCAACCTATGCCACGCAACAGAGTGCAGGCATGGACTTGCGTGCCAACCTCGACTCACCGGTGGTGCTCCGCCCATTGGAACGGAAGCTCATTCCCACCGGTCTGCACATCGCCTTGCCAGAAGGCTACGAGGCGCAGGTAAGGCCACGCAGCGGACTGGCTTTAAAGAAAGGTATCACCGTGCTGAACACGCCGGGGACCATCGATGCCGACTATCGTGGCGAGATTGGTGTCATCCTTGTCAATCTGTCTCAGGAAGACTTTACTGTCAACGATGGCGAGCGCATTGCCCAGATGGTCATTGCCAGACATGAGACGGCACACTTCATGGCCGTTGACATGCTCGACGAGAGTGAACGTGGTGAAGGCGGCTTCGGCCATACAGGAACAAAGTAGAGTGAGAAACGGAAAGTCGGAAGTGGGAAGTAAAGGGAAGAAAAATGAAAAGCGGAAAGTGATGGATAGGCAGACGACGAGAAAAATAAAAATCATGCTGACGGGAAGCATCCTGGCAGTCCTTTTCCTGCTACCTGCAGCCTGTTCACGCACGTCAACCCTTACATCCGGTGGCAGACAGGATGTAGCGCATGCAGCCCCACAGCTTTCGTCCCGCGACTCCATGCGCTACCAATATTTCTTTCTCGAGGCTGTGCGCATGCAGGAGCAAGGAAAGCTCGATGCCGCCCACGACCTTCTCAGCCATGCACTCAGCATCAACCCCAACGCACCAGAAGCCCACTACCTGATGGCCATGTACCTATCGGACCTGGGACTCGACAGCGCCATCCGCCACCATCTGGAGCTGGCAGCAGAATTGGCACCCGACAACAGCACCTATCAAGAGCGGCTGGCCCAATACTTTATCTCCACGAAACACTACGACGAGGCACTGGCCGTCTATGAAGAGCTGGCAGAGAACCACCACGACCGCACCGACGTGCTGGAGATTCTCATGCAGTTCTACCAGAACAAGCGCGACTACGACCGGCTGCTCGATGTCGTCAACCGCATAGAGCAGCAGGTGGGTACGAATGAAGAACTGACGCTCACCAAGATGAGGGTCTATGAACTGAAAGGCGACCAAGAGGCAGCACGCCTCGCCCTGCAGTCGCTGGCCGACGAACATCCTAACGACCTCAGCTACCGTGTCATGATGGGCAACTGGCTCATGAAAAACAACCGGCAGGAAGACGCCGGACGCATCTTTACTGCAGCCTTGCAGGAAGAGCCCGACAATGCCTATGTGCAGGCTTCAGCCTACGACTACTTCAAGTCGCAGGGACAAGACTCGCTGGCCAAGGACATGATGGAACGCATCCTGGTCAACAGGAAAGCGGCCACCGAGAACAAGGTGACCATGATTCGTCAGCTGATCAGCGAGAACCAAAAAGCCGGCGGCGACAGCACCGAAGTGCTTGACATGTTCAACCGCGTCATGGCCGTCAACCCGAAAGATATCGACATGGCAGAGCTGAAGGTGGCCTACATGACTCTGAAAAACATGCCGGAAGAACAGGTAAGGCCTGCCCTGCAACACATCCTCGACATGGCTCCCGACAACGTGTCGGCCCGCGTCCAACTGTTGCAATTCCACCTGAACAAGATGGAATGGAAAGACATCATCACGCTATGCACGGCCGGCACACAGTATAACCCCGACGAGATGGTATTCTACTACTACCTGGGACTGGCCCACTACCAAGAGGGTGACGAAGACCAGGCCCTCAACGTCTTCCAAAGGGGAGTGTCACAGATTCGCGAGGGAAGCAATGCCAACATCGTCTCAGACTTCTACTATTTCATGGGCGACATCCTGCACCACCAGGGACGACAGCAGGAAGCCTTCGCCGCCTACGACAGCTGCCTGCAATGGAAAGACGACAACATTGCCTGTCTGAACAACTATGCCTACTATCTCTGCGAGACGAGTGACGACCTGAAACGGGCAGAGCAGATGAGCTACAAGACCGTGAAGGCTGAGCCACAGAATGCCACCTATCTCGACACCTATGCCTGGATTCTGTTTCTCGAAGAACGCTACGAAGAAGCCCTTTCCTACATCAACATGGCTGTCAGCAACGACACCGACTCTATACAGAGTGGTGTCATCCTGGAGCATGCCGGAGACATCTGTTTCATGAACGGACAGACCGACGAGGCCGTGGACTTCTGGAAGAAAGCACTCTCGGCTGGAGCCGACAGTCCGCTGTTGCCCAAGAAAATCAAAACAAGGAAATATCTGAAATCAAAATGAAGAAATACTTAACCCAAGTCTGTGCCGTCATGAGCTGCCTGGTCATCCTGGCCTCCTGCGCCACACACAAGGCTGCCAACGGAGAGGACAAAGCTGGAAACAACCATGCGGAGATGACGTTAGAGCGCCAGATGCTCAGCTTCGTGCAGAAGGTCTATGACCGCCAGCTTCATTCCAAAAACGTTGTTGGCAACATGTCCTGCACCATCAACGCCGACGGCAAAGAACTCAATGTGCCAGGCTCACTCCACATGCGGAAAGACGAGGTCATCCGCCTGCAACTCTTCGTCCCTATCCTCGGCTCCGAGGTAGGGCGCATCGAGTTCACTCCAGACCGCGTGCTCCTCATGGACCGTATGCACAAGGAATATGTAGAAGCCCGATATGACCAGCTGGGCTTCCTCCAGGCCAACGGACTGAGCTTCTATTCGTTGCAGGCTTTGTTCTGGAACCAGCTGCTCATGCCTGGCAAAGAACATGTTGGCGAAGCCGATCTGACCGACTACCATGTTGACCTTGCGGCCATCAAGCGTTCCGTGAGCCTGAAGCAACAGCCGGGAAAGATTTCCTATCTTTGGGACACTGAGAAGGCCAACGGACAGATTACCGCTGCCCACATCGGCTATGCCACACAAGACAACAACTCCCGACTGGACTGGACCTATAGCAACTTCACACCTGTAGGACTGAAGTCGTTTCCCACCCTGCAAGACATTCTTTTCACCATCGTTGCCGGTGCCAATCGTCACACGCTCCGCCTCACGCTGAACATGAGTGAAGTGACCACCAACGACCAATGGGAGTCACGCACCACCGTCTCCTCTAAATTCAAGAAGGTTGACGCCGAGGAAATCCTTAAGAAAATCAGTCAGATACAATAAATGAGACAGCTCATCAACATACTACTCATCCTGCTCCTGGCCATGCCTGTCATGGGACAGCAGAAGCGCACCGCCTCCAAAGGCAAGACCACACAAGTGGCCAAGAAGAGCACAACTGCCAAGACTAAGACACAGGCCAAGACAACTGTCAAGGGCAAGAAGCAGACGAAAGGCAAGCAGACAACCACTTATACCAACTCGTCTATCCGTGGATTGCAGAGTCAGCGCTCGCAGATTCAGAAGAGGATTCGCGAACAGGAACAGGCGCTACGCAGCAACCAGGCCAATGTCAAGAAACGGCTGCAAGACCTCATGGTGCTCAACTCCGCCATTGCCGACCGGCAGCGAAACATCGAAAACATCCAGCGCGACATCACATACATCAATGGTGATATCAACATTCTGCAAGCCCAGCTCAACACCCTGGAACAGCAACTTGCTGAACGCAAGCAGAAGTATGTCACCTCCCTGCGCTACATGGCCCGCAACCGCCATGTACAGGACAAACTCATGTTTATCTTCTCGGCACAGAACCTCTCACAGATGTTCCGCCGCATGCGCTTCGTGCGCCAATACGCTTCTTTCCAACGCGGACAGGGAGAACTCGTCATGGCACAACAGCAGAAAGTGGAAGAGAAGCGTCGCCAGCTGGAAGCGACCCAACAGGAGAAACGCCAGCTGCTAAACAAAGGACAACAGGAACAAAACGCCCTGCAAGGGCAGCAAGCAGAACAGCAGAAGATGGTGGCCAGTCTGCAGAAACAGCAGAAGACCATTCAGGGCATCATTGATGACGAGAAGAAGAAAGACGCAGCCTTGAATGCACAGATTGACCGCCTCATTGCCCAGGAGGCTGCCAAGGCCCGTGCCCGCGCCGAGGCCGAAGCCAAGCGCAAGGCTGCCGCTGAAGCCGCTGCCCGCAAGCGTGCTGCTGAGGAACTGGCGCGAAAGAAGGCTGCTGCCGAGGCTGCCGCTCGCGAAAACGCCCGCCGCATAGCCGAAGCCAAGGCCAGGGAAGAGAGAGCCAAGGAAGAAGCCCGCAAGGCCAATGCCAGAGAGAGAGCCAAGGCCGAACAGGCAGCCCGCGAAGCCGAGGCACAGCGCATGGCAGCAGAGAAGAAGGCCACTGCCGACGCTGCCCGTTCCAAGAAAGAGATAGAGTCGGCTACGAGAGACGCAGAGGAAAGTCAGTCGTTCACTGCCACCGACCGCATGCTCAGCGGTGGCTTTGCAGCCAACCGTGGGCGGCTGCCCATGCCCATCACGGGCTCCTACAAGATTGTAGCGCATTTCGGTCAGCAGAGTCTTGAAGGCTACAAGCACGGTGCCATCGACAACAAGGGCATCAAGATCTTAGGCTCACCTGGCTGTCAGGCCCGTTCCATCTACGACGGTGAGGTGACGGCCGTCTTCGGCTATGTGGGCTCCATGGTTGTCATGGTGCGCCACGGCTCTTATATCTCCGTCTATTGCAACCTGCGCTCAAGCAATGTCACCAAGGGACAGCATGTCAGCACCCGTCAGGTGCTCGGTGCCGTGGATTCACAAAACATCCTGCAGTTCCAACTCCACCAGATGAGAAACGGCAGCAACATCAAGCTGAACCCAGAACAGTGGTTGGGAAGATAATCGTAGAAACCAAGACAACAAACCATCACTTAGGTATAACAATAACAAGGTACAAAAGATCATGGCAAACTTAAGATTTGAGGTAGTGGCTGAGGCTTTCAAGAAGAAGCCGGTCAACGTGGTAGAACCTGCAGAACGTCCGTCGGAGTATTTCGGCAAAAATGTTTTCAACCGGCAGAAGATGTATAAGTATCTGCCGCGCGACGTTTACGAAAAGCTCATCGACGTCATAGACAACGGAGCCCGACTGGACCGCAGCATTGCCGACGCAGTGGCCAAGGGCATGAAGCAGTGGGCCAACGAGAACGGTGTGACCCACTACACCCACTGGTTCCAGCCCCTGACAGAGGGCACTGCCGAGAAGCACGACGCCTTCATTGAACACGACGGCAAGGGAGGCATGATAGAGGAGTTCAGCGGCAAACTGCTCATGCAGCAGGAACCCGACGCCTCCAGCTTTCCGAGCGGTGGCATCCGCAACACTTTTGAAGCTCGCGGCTACTCTGCATGGGACCCCACGAGCCCGGTGTTCATCATCGACGACACCCTCTGCATCCCCACCATCTTCATCTCTTATACCGGCGAAGCACTGGACTATAAAGCTCCGCTGCTGCGTGCCCTTCATGCCGTCAACGTGGCTGCTACCGACGTGGCTCACTATTTCTATCCCAATGTCAAGAAGGTCAACTCCAACCTTGGCTGGGAACAGGAGTACTTCCTGGTCGATGAGAGCCTCTACTCCGCCCGACCCGACCTGATGCTTACCGGACGAACCCTCATGGGGCACGACTCTGCCAAGAACCAACAGATGGACGACCACTACTTCGGCGCCATCCCCGAGCGCGTGCAGGCCTTCATGAAAGACTTGGAGATACAAGCCCTGGAACTGGGCATCCCCTGCAAGACACGCCACAACGAGGTGGCTCCCAACCAGTTTGAGCTGGCCCCCATCTTCGAGGAAACCAACCTGGCCGTTGACCACAACATGCTGCTCATGCAACTGATGAAACGCATTGCCCGCAAGCACAGCTTCCGCGTGCTGCTCCACGAGAAACCTTTTGCCGGCATCAACGGCTCAGGTAAGCACAACAACTGGAGCCTCTCTACCGACACGGGCATACTGCTCCACGGGCCGGGAAAGACTCCAGAAGACACACTCCGCTTCGTGGTCTTCATCGTGGAGACCCTCATGGCCGTCCATCGTCACAACGGACTGCTGAAGGCTTCCATCATGAGTGCCACCAATGCCCACCGCCTGGGTGCCAACGAGGCGCCGCCCGCCATCATCTCCAGCTTCCTCGGCACACAGCTGAGTCAGCTGCTGGCTACCATCGAGAACGCCGACACCAACACGCTGATGGCCATGGCCGGCAAACAGGGCATGAAGCTCGATATTCCAGAGATTCCCGAACTGCTCATCGACAACACCGACCGCAACCGCACCAGTCCCTTTGCCTTCACTGGTAACCGCTTTGAGTTCCGCGCCGTGGGCAGCGAGGCTAACTGTGCCGCATCGATGATTGTGCTGAACACCGCCATGGCCGAGGCACTGACCGACTTCAAGTGTCGTGTAGATGAGCGCATAGCCAAAGGCGAAGAGAAGTTTGCCGCCATCCTGCAGGTGGTGCGCGAAGACATCAGAACCTGCAAGCCCATCCACTTCGACGGCAACGGATACTCCGACGAGTGGGTGAAAGAAGCTACCCGCCGCGGCCTGGACGTGGAGAACTCTTGTCCGCGTGTCATCGAACGCTACCTGGACGAAGACTCCATCCGCATGTTTGAGACCATGAACGTCATGCGCCGCAACGAGCTCGAAGCCCGCAACGAGGTGAAATGGGAGACCTATACGAAGAAGATTCAGATTGAGGCCCGCGTACTGGGCGACATCACGATGAACCACATCGTGCCCGTCGCCACCCACTACCAAAGTCAGCTGGCCAAGAACGTGCAGAACATGTATGCCATCTTCGGAAAGGAAGAGGCCGACACGCTGACCGCACGCAACAAGAAACTCATCAAGGAGATTGCCGAGCGCACACAGTATATAGAGACCGCCGTAGAAGAGCTTGTCGATGCACGCCGCAAGGCCAACCGCATAGAGAGCGAACACGACAAGGCTGTCGCCTACCACGACACCGTGGCCCCGAAGCTGGAAACCATACGCTACCAAATAGACAAACTGGAGCTTGTCGTCTCCGACGAGTTGTGGACGTTGCCGAAATATAGAGAACTGCTGTTCATCAGGTAGATTCCTGCGGACAGCGAACAGCAAACAGCATCAATATGAAACCTACTATCCTCATAACACTGGCCCTGCTGACCCTCTCGATGTCAGCAGGTGCCAAGAAAACCAAGTCTGTCACACCAGCCTGGCCGGACGGCACACCGATGGACTCCTGGTTCTGCGAGAAGACGAAGGTCAGCATGGAAGATCTCGGACATCAATATGTCATCACGGAACACGGCGTGACGGCCGACAGCACGATGGTGCAGACGGCGGCCATCCAACGTGTCATCGACAAAGCAGCCCAGGAGGGCGGCGGCGTGGTGGTGGTGCCCCGCGGTACCTTCATGACCGGTGCCCTCTTCTTTAAGCAGGGCACCCATCTCTACATGTCTGACGGAGCCCGGCTGAAAGGCTCCCAGCGCATCATCGACTATCCTGTGCTGACAACCCGCATCGAGGGGGAGACCTGCCAATACTTCGCCGCACTGGTGAATGTCGATGGCGTTGACGGATTCTCCATCAGCGGTCACGGCACCATCGACGGCAACGGACTACCCTACTGGCAGGAGTTCTGGATTCGACGCCAGTGGAACCCGCAATGTACCAACAAGGACGCACAACGCCCACGGCTGACCTACATCTCCAACTCCCAGAACGTCACCATCCAAGACGTACACCTCGTGAACAGTCCCTTCTGGACCAACCACGTCTATAAGAGCCACCATGTACGCTACCTGGACTGCTATATCTTTGCTCCCACAGAAAACATCTTTCCACCCGAACCCAAGCGCGGGGCTCCCAGCTCCGACGCCATCGACATCGATGCCTGCACCGACGTGATGGTGGATGGCTGCTACATGCATGTAAACGATGACGCCGTGGTTCTGAAAGGCGGTAAAGGCACCTGGGCCGACAAAGACTCTACCAACGGCCCCTGCGAGCGAATACTTATTCAAAACTGTCGCTATGGGAAGGTACATGGCTGCCTGACACTTGGCTCCGAGTCGCTGCACGACCGGAACATCATACTGCGCAACTGCCACTCAGAACAGTCATCGCGGGTGCTTTGGCTGAAGATGCGGCCCGACACTCCACAGCACTATGAACACATACTGGTGGAGGGCATCACCGGACACTGCGGTTCGTTCCTCTTCATTCATCCCTGGACTCAGTTCTACAAACCTGGCGACCGCAAGGACATGCCGCTCTCACGCTGCAACAACATCCAAATGCGAAATATCTCAGTAGAGAGCAAGAAACAGTGGGACGTCGTCACCTCCGACAAATACCAACTCCTTGACTTCACCTTCGACGGTCAGCCGTTGAAGTTCGATGAGAACAACGAATACCATGAACCAAAGGAATTTCTATAGCACCTGCCTGGTGACTCCGAGTCCTCTACTCCTTTCGAAGCAACCACCTTATCACCTGAAAGGATTCCTTTCATCTTCTAAAATAAATGATAT
>CAMNOK010000052.1 GCA_946546825.1 uncultured bacterium | reverse complement strand
GTAAGTTTTAGAAAGTTTGTAATCCTCTGTGTTCCAGATGCTTTAATTTTTATTTTCTTCGAACGTAACAAATCTGCACCAAAATTGTGTTAAATAAATCGAAGCATCCGAAATGTGGTGCACGGTGACTTGAAACACAATGCAAAGATACAAAAAACTTTTGAGAATGGTGCGATTTGTTACGACTTTTTTAAGCGAGATATTTTGCCGTGGGATTTGTCTGCCGGAAGTGGCACGAACTGGTGTTCCAGGCTCCCTTCTTTCCGATTATAATATAGTGAAAGAAAATGACCATCCCAAACAATTTAATAGTCTGATTTTTCGCTTAAAATCATACTCGAAAGTTAAGTATGCTGAAAAAACATACATTTGTTTCGCTGTTTTTCTTTCACCTTATCTTTTACCCCTAACTTCGCATCGCCACATTTCTCTTTTGACTGGCAAAAGCCATGGCTTATCTGGTCAGTGAGAGTGTGACGAAGGACGGTGATTGCAGAGGCAATTCAAATGAAAGCATCCGGCAGTGTTGGTCCTAATCGGGACAGGATTTAGAACCCGTCAAGTCGTAAAAGTGTTAAATCAAGAGTTTGGTTTCTTCTTTTTCCTTTGTTTGAGAAAGTCTTATTTATTTTGCCGCCCGATTGAACGAAATATTTGTGAATAGTAAAATAGTAAAACTAAAAAGTATTTGAAAATGAATCAGCAGAATTCCGTCCCAAAGGACACCCAACTGCAACGACAGGTTGCAGAACTCCAGAAGCGCGTTGACTCTCTGGAAGACATCCTTGACAATGGCAAGGAAGTATTAACCGTGGAAGAAGCCGCCAAGTTCATGGGCATGGCTCGCAGCACTTTATATAAGATGACGTGCGACCAGAGCATCCCCTTCTACCGACCCAACGGAAAGATGATCTTCTTCGAGAAGGCAGACATCCTTTCGTGGATTCGCAGGAACCGTGTCTATACCCAAGAGGAGATTGACGAAGAAGCCCGTCTTCACATGCAAACTCTAAGCAAGAAGCACTGACATGAAGGAACAGGAACTGTCTGCACTCAAAGAGAGTGCCGTTTACTCAGCTGCCAATTGGGCCAAAACTGGCCTGGGCTATTTCACCATGTGTGACAAGGTGAACGACTACATCGAAGCTACAGGAGCGAACAGAGCCATTGATGATGACCAGGAGGCTATCAGGTACGGACGTGAAGCCGCCGCACTCGCCATCAACATTGATGCCATCCATCTGTTGAACAAGGCGGAAGAACAGAAGTTGAACGAAGCCCTTATCAGCATAGCCGATGACTTGCCGCAGACTCGCAGCAGAGGCTTCCACAGATGAGTAAACCCATGAATGAGAAGTGAACATGAAGGGTGTCCGCACCCATTTCAATTAAAACAATTTGCCATGTACGATAATGATTTGAATTATGGTCTGTTCCTATCAGACCGGCAGTTGGATTTCCTGTCTAACTATCCGCAGGGATTTGACCGCATGAAGTGCTTTGCCACCTTCCTCCGTCTGGCAGTGAAGGAGCCGACGCACTATGAGAAGAAGGACTACTCAGTAGACCTGACCCCAGGCCAGTTTGCCATTTCGGAAGTCGAACTTGCCAAACTCTGGAAGTGCAACCGAAAGACTGCCTCCAAGATGGTTGACATGTTCCATGAGGTGGGACTGGTATCATCCGTTCCTAATTGCCGTACCACTGTCTTCACAGTCCACTGTGTGGCCAGTTGGTATATCGGCAATCAGGTTGTCCGCAATACGCATTACTCACGCCATCCCCAGGTCGAGCAGCGCATCAAGGCTAACCACAAAGGCATGGATGCCGTTGCTGTCAATGAAGCCAATGCAGCGATTGCTGACAATGCAGTAATTGATGCCAATGCTGCGATTGATAACAAGTCGGCTGTTGATGCCAATGACAACCATTCCTTATCCCTTTCTTCTAATGAGATTGATTTGGGAGAGTCCGCACATCAATCAGATGGGCAAACCATCGAACAAAGGGATGGGTACACCACTAAGCATTCTGACCCTGTAAGCTGTGACAATTCTAATGAAGGTAACGGCAGGGAAAAGGAACTATTCAATGATGGTGACGAGCCGACCACCCAGAATGAAGAAAACCTTTCCCCATCCATCACCTTAGAAGAAGCCGCCTCTGGCAGCTACAGCCCAGAGAACGAAGTGCAGCCTTCCTTTGGACTGACTGGCAAGAGCAATACGGATGCTACCGCCACGGCACAAGCCTAAACGATTGCCGAGAATGCCGTGTGAATACTTCAAGGGCTTGGGACGACCCGAAGGGAGCCTGAATTTTCGTACTCTCTAAACAAGAAGTGTCAATGTCAGACAATCCGCTCCGCTACTTGCCCGACTGTTTGACCTCTTGCAATACTCGCAGGCTCGCATTGGGTTGTCCAAGCCCAGTTAATTACCTATAAATAAAGCCATTTACCAATGGAACAGAAGTTAGAACATAAAGGGCGCAATCCACGTATCACCGTGTGCTATACGCCCGAAGAGAATGAAAGGATTGTCAGCATGGCTGAAGCCTGTGGGCTGAAGAAAAGCCAGTACATCCATGACACCTCCCTGGGGTATGAGCCGAAGGCGTTGATGACCGACAAGGAGGCTGATGCCCTCATATCACTGAAAGCTGCCCGAGGTGAACTTGTTCTGATTAAGAATGCCCTTCATGGTACTCCACAGGAACAGCGAAAGAAATACTTCCGCAACGAGCAGTTCATGAAGCAGTGGATGGAAGGCGTAAACAGCCTGATACGCAGAATGGCCGAGATAGAAGGAATGTTCAAAAGATAATCAGGTATGATAGCCAAAGCAAAGCCTATAGCCCATGGTGCCGCCATGACGAATTATGCCACCAAGCATAACCGTGCAGACATCGTGCTGACACGCAACCTTGACGAGGGGTTTACCCCTCTCGCCATGTGGGGAGCGATGGAAACCATACACCAGAAGTATGCCCCGAAATTCAGGCGGAAGCCCTTCAAGAAGCCGACCCTCAGACTGGAGGTTTCCCCATCCCTTGAAGAGACCAAAGGCTGGACGCTAAATGACTGGTACCAATATGCGCTGCGGTTTCTCGCAGAGTTCAAGAAGGTTGCCCAGACCAAGGACGGCAAGAAGAAGGGAAGCGGCAAGTTCAATCTGGACAGGGCACAGATATTTGCCTGTCTTCACTTTGATGCGAAGTCCGGCATCCCTCACCTTCACATCATCATCAACCGCATCGACCTGGACGGCAATCTGATGAACGACTCCTTCATCGGGGAAAAAGCAACCAAGGCTGCCCACACCATCAACGTAGA
The DNA here is from genome assembly GCA_946546825.1 of uncultured bacterium. GTDB lineage: Bacteria > Bacteroidota > Bacteroidia > Bacteroidales > Bacteroidaceae > Prevotella. Next base: position 9,842 of record CAMNOK010000052.1, on the reverse strand, counting down.
ACGTGGATGGGAGCTGCCCGAGGATATTCATGAGGCTCACCTGAAAGAGATAACGGATGCCTGTTACGACATACTTCGCAGTATGCCAAGTTACGATTGGGACAGTTATAAGCACTGCCTTGAAAGGTGTGGCTACAAGGTGCATGAGCAGCGTGACAAGCAAGGCGTTTTGCATGGGTACACCGTACTTCGTGGCAACTCCCGCTTCAAGTCATCCATCTTGGGTAAAGGCCGCAACCTGACATCTACCAAGCTGGAAGACACATGGAAGAATCTGCGTCCTGTCGCTCCGAGGGCTGAGAAACCCAGTACTGCCGTGGGCACCTCCAGAACCGCAGGAAGAAAGTCACTCGTTGAACGCTATGCCGAGCGTCTGAATGCTGCCCAACCGAAGCAGGAAGCCCCATCTAAATTCAGGAAGATAGTGCCTGTTGACGGCAAGAATTATTCCATCACTATGCCGTTGGAGGCATACAGGGCTTTAGAGAACGCCATCGAAATGCCCGACGAGTCTGTGCCATTCGAGAATGTCTTGCATACGGCCATGCTGCTGTTCATGAACTATGTCGATGCAGCCACCACCGTATCAGAATCCTGTGGTGGCGGTGGGAGCACGCCGTCAAACTGGGGCAAGGATAAGGACGAGGACGAACGCGACTGGGCACGTCGCTGCGCCAACCATGCCAACTGGCTATGTAAGCCTATGGCCAGGTCAGTAAGAAGAAACACAGGGTATCACCGTTAAAAACAAACCATTATGAGTAACAAATATGCTAACCTTGTTGAGGAAATCAACAAGCAGGAAGAAATTGCCGAGCAGAAAGAGAACCTGACGGAGCAGTTAAGCCAAGTCACTAATAATGTGAATGATGTGAAGGAAATCGTCGGCAAACTTGAAATGGCCATTGAAGATTTGAAAAAGATAGTACCAGCCGTCACTGCTGCCAGCCAAAGCACCGACAACGCCGTGGAGGCCATCACTCAGGCTATTCTTGACAGCCGGGATGTCGTTTTTACGAACAAACTGGATGATGAATCTGTACAGCAGTTGCAGACCAAGTATGCCGAGTATTCCACGAAAGAAGCGGAACTATACAAGCAGCATGGTAATAACATTGCAACAATGCTCGAACATAACGTGAACAGATGTTATGAAATTATCAACAGGGGCGATGGCGCATATCTCGGCAGGAAAACCTTCTTGCGGCTGTTTATTGCATTCTGGATATGTTCTGTCATCATCGTATTAGAGATAGTCTATGGCCTGTTGATATTGTTTGGGGGGCTTTGAAGAAAGTCCGAATGTATTACCACTAAAAACTCAGAGCAACCGTTTTGGCTGCTCTGAGCTTAATTATAGCAGTTATCTGCTGTTACTTCACCAATATCTTCTTGCCGTTTCTGATGTAGATGCCGCATTTGGGTTGCCCGCTGATGATGCGTCCACTGAGGTCATAGACAGGGTGGTTGCTGACCGCATTGCTTTGACAGACGGCAATTTCTTCAATGCCGCTTGCATCCTTCATTTCGGCATAGAGCGTGCTGTCGGCTGTTACCGTGGTGACGATGTCGCCGTCGGGGGCTGTGTGCCATGTGATCACCCATGTGCCGGTGGCATCGAGGGTGGGCAGCGTGCCGTTGGTGAAGAGCGAGTCAGCCTCGGTGCTTAGGTTAGTGGTGTAAAGCACCTTATACACCTTCATGCCGTCAACCACAGGAATGGTGTCTGCCTCGCCGGCATTTGGCTCGGTGCCGAGGTTCTGGCCGAAGGCGTCACCCAAGAGCCACGCCACCTCGCCCGAGAGCAGCTGCTCCTGGCTGACGAGTGTCTGCCCGTCGGTTATTGCGTACTCGTATGTGGAGTAGTTGTTGCTGACGTTATTCTTGCTGTATCCTCCGCCTACGCAGGCACCGCGATCGCTGCTGGCCGTAATCTTGCCCACGCTGAGGCAGTTGGCCACTACGCTGGTGAGGAAGTTGCTGCCAACAATACCACCTGCTTTTGAAATAGCAGTAACGTTGCCGGTGTTGATGCTGTTCGTTGTGTAGGAAATGCCGTCCCAGTGGTAGGCTGAGACGCCTCCGGCCACGCCTGCGGTAGCTACCACCTCAGCATGGTTGGTGCAGCGGTCTACGCTTGTCTCGTCTTGGAATGCCACGATGCCGGCCACATACTGCTTGCCGCGCACCTGTCCGCCAACGGTGAGGCGGCTTATCGCTGCCTGCTGGCAGTAGCCAAAGAGAGCCTGGTGCGTGTCGTTGGGGCGGTCTATGTAGAGCCCGCTTATGGTGTGTCCCTGTCCGTCGAACCTGCCGCGATAGGCCACGGTCTTGTTCTGACCGCCGATGGGTGTCCAGTCATAGTCGGCCAGGTCGATGTCGGCCGTGAGCACCGCGCTGGTTGTGTATTTGGCACTGTCGTTCACCTCGGTGGCAAGCCATGCCAACTCAGCGGCGGTGCTGATGAGCAGTGTGTCGCCATCGGTAGCCGGCTGTGATGTCTCTGTGCCGTCCCACGCCTCCGGGGTGGAGGCAACCTCCATGTTTATTGCCACTGTCTGCTCGCCCTCAGCGTCGTCGCCGATGGTGAACTGTGTGCGGCAGCAGCGATAGCCTTTCTTTGCGGCAGTGACGGTGTAGGTGCCGTAGGTGGCAGTGTAGGTGCCGTCGCCGTTGTCGGTTACGTCGGGCGAGAAGCTGAGGCGGCAGTCCTCCACGTTGGCCACGGGGCGCACGATGAAGTTCGTCACCGGCGATATGTTGAGGTGCACCTCAGGAATGGCACCGAAGTAGGTCTTGTGGGCCACGGCAGTGAAATTGGCCGAGCGGCCTCCGCTGCGCGTGGTGTTGCGGTGATTGCCTATGGGGTCGCCGTAGCCGTTCACCTGTATGACGCCCTCGCTCATCACCAGCTCGGGCGCGGCCTCGGTGTCGTAGTCAGAGGGAATGTCGATGGTTACGGCCTGTGCCGATGCGGCCGAGCCGAAGGTGTACTGGTTGGGACTGAGGATGAGCGACGTGCCGTTGGGTGTGCCGTTGTAGGTGACGTAGGCCGACATATTGTAAATGCCCGCCATCTTGTTGGCCGGGTGGCGCAGTCCGCTGTACTGAATCTTCACCTTGTCACCGGGCTGGAAGATCTGGCTGCCCTCGCGCGAGGCGTTTACTATTTCTCTATGGCACTGCTTGGCTGTGAGCACCTGGTAGACGCTGTTGCCTGCGGCATCGGTGAGGCGCACTATCTGGCGACCTTCCTTTAATAATAATGTGTAGGAGCCGTCGTCGTTCTTCGTCACGCCCTCGGCCGAGAAGCCGTTGTAGGTGGCCATGCGCTCGCCAATGGTGGGATAGGCTATCTCCACGCTGCTCACGCCGGTGGGGGTGAAGGTATAGCTGTAGCCCTCCTCTGTGTCAAGGTAATAAAACACGTCGTGCTCGGCATCGACATACTTGCCTGCCAGCTTCTTCGTGTCCTCGTTGTAGGCCTCATTGATGGTCATGTTGGGGTCGGCGGTGCTTTCGCTGCCGCCCACCGTCACCACGAAGGCTGCGGTATTCTCCGGCCAGATGGCGCTCCAGTATTCGCCGCCCATGTAGTTGGTCTTTTCCTGCTTGCCCGAGGCGTAGTAATTTAAGCCGATGGCATCGTAGGTGACGAGCACTATTGCCGTACCCTCGCCCACTGCCTTCAGGTTGGCCCAGGGATCTGCACCTGTTTCGCCCTTCTCAACAGTCACCACGCCGGTGCTGGGCTGGCCGTCCAGTCCGATGACGGTGTAGTGGAAGTCGGGCTCCATGAAGTAGTTGTTGGTGGAGTTGTCGGTGAGCTGCCACGAGCGCAGGGCCAGCAGGTCGTGCGTCTCTCCATGACTGAGGCGCAGGTGTCCGCGCTCATTGATGTTGAGGAAGATGTCACCCGTCTCGTAGCCGCCGTTCCATGTCACGTCGTGCTTGATGGTCTGCGGGTCGAAGGCCTTGTAGTCGTCGTCGGTGAAAGCCAGCTGCGGGCGCTTCGTTTCGTCGGCGTTCATGGTGAAATAGCCCGCCTGCGTCAGTTCGCCCTCGCGCCATGTGCGGTAGTTGTACACCTGGCTGGCTGCAAGCTTGTAGGTCACGGTCTTCTGCGTGCCTTCCGTCTTCTCGGCGAGCGGCTCCATCTTGCTGAAGGGCAGGTAGTGAGCGGCCTTGGTGCCCACGAAGAGACCTGCATCGGCAGGCAGTGTTATGCTGTATTCATAGCCCATCGGTATGGCACCCTGCACGTTGACGTTTGCCGTGAGCGTGCCCTGGCGCTGCAAGGCCATGTAGCCCTCTTCCTGATGGGCAGCGTTGGGAGTAAGGGTGGCGTAGTAGCTGTTGCCCACGAAGGCCAGGAAGGTGCGGCGTCCTGCCGTCACGCTCTGGCCGAGGGTCTGCGCCACGGTCTCCCCCTCGCGCGTGTTGATAACAACGCTTACGGTGTAGTCCTCGTCGATGGTCCATCCCGAGTTGCTGGCATAGGTGGTGCAGGTAAGCACTGAGAAGGCCTGCTCCTCGTCGCTCTCCGTCACGTCGAGCTCGATGGTGCCGTTCACGGTCTCGCCGTCGGTACCCAATGCTGTGAGTACGTAGGTGGCAGCGGGTGCAGAGAAGGTGTAGGTCATGCCGTCGCGTTCGCCCACGTTGATGGTCTGTCCGCTGGCTTTATCAGCGAGTGTCATCGTGGGCGACGTGCGGTTCATCGTCACCTTCACCGTGGCGGCATTGGTGGCAAAACCGATCATTGCCAGCGCAATGGTTGTAAATAAGGTTTTCTTCATGGTGGTGCAGATATTGGGAAAAGCATATATCTGCGCCACTGCTTGTGCGCAGATATATGCCTGATGACTTGGTTATCCCTTTACTTCATGAGCATTTTCTTGCCATTCTTCACATAGATGCCACCCTTGGTGGGTTGGGCTACGCGAACACCCTGGAGGGTGTAATAGTCAGAAGACTTTACCTTAGCATTCACCTGCTCATCTATGCCTGTAGTACCATCAATATTGTAATAAACAAATATTTTTCCTATGCTGATTGCTTTATTATATGATTCTTTTTCTGACACGTTGACATTTTCTATTTTTAATTCTATTTTTTCATTGCAGTCAACAGGCGTGCTTTCATAAAAATTGAAATCCAATTCTGCCGAGCTACTAACAGACGTGCCATAATCGTTAGTAAGGTTTTTCATTCCACTTGCATACCAAGCAATATCTGCAACATCTGTCCCATCGATAGCGGCAATTATTTTGCCTGCACCACCTCTTGTAGAAGGTGTCCCCACAGCTGCCTTAAGTGCTGTGATTTTTGTTCCTTCTGACAATCCAGTCATTGTCATTGTTGCTTTTTGCCCCGCTTCTAATTGATTAGGCATCGTTGATTCTGAAACATATTCAAACTCAAAATCATCAGGTACGTCGCCTTCTGTTTCGCCATAAAAATATTGGTTATGATCATCATCAAAGGCCGTCTTCACGATAACTGAAAAATATTTATCATTCGACTCTTCTGCTTTCTTTCGTGAAGCCTTTGCCATTCGATTATTTAAAGAGGGTGTCCTAACTGTTACATCATCATATGCAAAGTAAGCAGGAAGCGAAAAACCATATCCATTGTTTACTTCGCTTTCCATATTGAAAGTAACTTTCGTAATTGGCTGATTTGGATTGGTGATATTGTCTTCGTTCCAATCCCATTTTGTCCATGTTGTCACAACAGTTCCATCATCATTAACGAGTGGAAAGGTCTTGGTGAATAGCAATGTGTTGCCATCGTATCCTTTTGCTATAATATCTACATAATCATCATCGGATAAAGGAGTGGTCAAAGAATTTCCATTAAGCATGCAATTAACCATATAAACAGTGTTGTTAATCCACATACTGTCAATGTATCTTGCTGTTCCATCACCAAAGGTGACATAAGGAAGGTTTGGAGCCGAATAACCAGAGTTGTCTGAATATCCAAAGTGAACACAGAAATTATCAGATCCATTATGCCCCTGACCTCCCTGTCCACTCGAAGAGATGCTGTCAGGAACATACACAGAAAGTTGATGTAAATAGTCGCCATGACTGAGGTTACCGTCCCAGTAGTTGGAAATGGCATGTCCGCCACCCCAATACATTGTCACACCATAGTTCTCGGGCAACTCGTGGTATAGATAGGTGTTTCCCTTGTCGTACCACTTGTAGTTAGTGCTGGTGTACACAACTGCGGTGTCGCCGTGGTTTTCGCCATAGAGCAGGTCGCCACCATACTGAGGGCTGTCGATGAGTGACGACCAGAAATCGCTGGTGTGATGCAAATAGTTTTCAACACCACCAACATAGTTGCTGTCCTCAAATGTAAGAATTGCTGAACTCTGCGCAAAGGCAGATGCCACGGCTGCAAGGCACAGAGCCATGAAAGTTAAGAATTTCTTCATACTTTTTTGTTTTTAGTGAATAATAGATGTTGTTTATGTCACAAACTACTTTGTGATTGTTTTTTCAATGTGCCAGAATCTTCCGCCCATTGCGCAGGTAGACGTGCCCCTTCTGCGGAGTAGCCACGCGGCGGCCTTGCAGGTCAAAGCATTTACCATCTGCTGATTTACCATTTACGATTTCTCTGATTCCGCTGAACTGCTGTCCGTCGGGCGGGAGAGCGAGCAGGTGGCCGGGGTTGATGTACACCTTGTGCTTGCCCAGCAGGCGGCCCTCGGGGCTCCACTGCACCAGCTGGCCGGCGGCGGCGAAGGAGCCGGCATCGGTGGCATAGAAGTAGCCGGTGTAGGGGTTCTGGTATACGGCGTAGGGCATGGTGAGCTGCTTCAGGTCGTTGAGCAGCGTGCCTATGCCTATCTCGCTGACGCCCACCACGCCGGCGGAGTGCATCAGGTCGGCAGGGTCGAGCAGGTTGTAGTCGAAGGTGTACTCGCTGGTGTAGTAGCTGAAGCGCGAGCCGATAGCGAGGAAGCGGCCGTCGGCAAGGGGGCAGTTGTAGGTGGCGGCGCATTCCAGTTTTACGAAACAGTCGGCATCGCCGCTGAGCGCCTTCTCGCAGTCGAAGACGAGGCAGCAGGCCCCCGTGTCGTAGTAGTCGCCGGGTGAGTTGATGAGCAGATACTGTCCGCTCTGCGACATCTTGCCGTAGAGGTTGATGACGTGGGTGTCGACGGTCTTCACCACCTGCATGGTCTCGGCATTGAGTATGCTCACCGTCGTCTCATAGTCGTGGTCTTCCTCGAAGGCGTAGCCGCCCGTGTTGGCCACGAAGAGGTGGCCCCGGTAGAGGGCTATGCCCTCCGGCTCGTAGCCCACCTCGGTGGCGGCGACCACCTTGTATCCGTTTTGCGTGTCGATCTTCGCCACATAGCCTTTCGTAAAGTACTTCATGCCCTGCGTGGTGCCGCACTCGTGGCCGTAGCTGCTGACATAGACGTAGCGGCCGTCGCTGCACAGCTTGCGGTTGTTGGGCACGTCCTCGGTGGCGGCCACGGCGCGGCCCTCGGGGGTGATGAACTGCACGATGTTGCTCCAGTTGATGGCTATGGCAATGAGGTTGTCGCTCACCTGGATGATGTCGTTGGGCGTGTCGCCCAGCTTGTAGCCGTTCTTGTCGCGGAACCACTGGTTGGACACCACGCTGCCGTTCTCGAAGTAGGTCACGCGGCCGTTGTCGCTCTGCCAGTTCCCCTCATTCAGCAGGATGATGCGCTCCTGGGCGCTAATGGTGCCTGCTGCGAGCAGGGCTATTATTATAAATAATGTGTAGCGCAGCTTCTTCATATTCCTAAAGTGAGTGTGAGTTTATAGTTGCGTCCCGGCATGGGGTAGCGCGGTATGTGTTCGTATTGCTCGTCGAGCACATCGCACACCTCAAGGCACGCCCCCACAGCGGTCTTGCCGATGTGGTGGGTGTAGGTGAGTTTCATGTCGATGTTGTGATAGGGCATCAGCACGTCGTCGGGGTCGGCATAGCTCCACATGCGCTCGCCCACGTAGAGATAGGAGGTGGTGAATTGCACGGTGCGCCAGCCCACGATGGCGGTGATGCCCGAAGAGAGCGTGGGCGAATAGCAGATGGGCTTGTCGTAAGTGTCCTCATCGTCGGGGTCGGTGCGGTTCACGTCGCGCTGCCATGTCAGCGAGGTAAGCAGCGAGAATTGCCACGGCCCCATATGGTAGCGCCCCTGGGCTGTGGCATTCAGTCCGCGGCAGAAGGTGTAGCCGTAGTTCATCATCGACCATGTGTAGGTGCCTTTCAGCGGTAGACATACGATGCGGTTCTCTATCTTGTTCTGATAGACATCGGCCTGGACAGAGACGTTCCAGTGCCGCGAGTCGTAGTGATACTCAGCACCGAGGTTCCACTGCTTGGTGTATTCGGGCTTCAGGTTGCGGTTGCCCACCTGCGTGTAGTAGAGGTCGTTGAGCGTGGGTGCGCGGAATATCTTCTTGTACCATGCACGCAACGTCAGACCCTGCCAAGTGTAAGATGCTGACACAGCGGGTGTCCAACGGTCGAGGGGGTCGGCGGCTCCAACATGGGCAAAAGTGAAGTCGTGGTAGTGCTGATGGAGCATCGACACGGCACCTTGCAGTCCGTGCCAGTTGGCCTGTGCCGCGATGACCTGCTTCTGGTCCAAGCGGAACACGTTGTCGAACTTCTTCAGGTCAGCCCACAGCTTGCTGTAGCGGATGTCATAGCTCGTGGAGAGCGTCAGCCACGACCACGGCTCGTAGGCATAGCACGCAGCACCGTAGCCATCCTGCTGGCGGTAGTGGTTGTCGACGCGGGCTGTGTTCTGGTTCTCGGGGTAGTCGGTACAGTAGCGCAGGTACTCGTTGGTGTACTTCGCGTTCACCTTTACGCGATGATGCTCCAGGAACTCCTGCTCGTAGCTGGCCTGCACGAAAAAGTCGCGGTCCCACTCACGGCCCACATTCACGTACTTGTCGCTCAGTCGTCTGACGATGCCGCCCGGACAGCCGCGCTCGGAGTCATAATAATAGATGTGTGAAGAAAAGCCACCCTTGAACAATGCGCCCTCTATGCGGCCATAGCGAATGTCGCTGTTGGCGCGGCGGCCCACGGTGTCTTCAAACTCGGAGTGATAACGGAAGGGATAGTCGCCGCGCGAGTCGGTGTATTCTCCATCAATAAAACCGCTCCAGCCTTTCCACTCAAACTGCGCGTTAGCCTTGGCCATCCAAGTGGAGAACGACGCACGGCGCAACTGCACGCTAAGCGAGTCTTTCGTGGGGCGACGGGTACGCAGATAGACAGTGGCACCGCTGGCATACTCCGATGCCGACTGACACTGGTCGAGTTTGTTGGCATTATAGAGCGACACGCTCTCCATCGACGAGAGCGAGAACTTGCCCAGATCAACGGTACCGTTTTGTGCATTGGTGACGCGGATGCCATCGACATAGATGCCCACGTGCTGCGCACCAAGCGACCGCACGTTGATGGTTTTCAGTCCACCCAGTCCGCCGTAGTCCTTTATCAACACACCGGCAAAATACTTCAGTGCGTCGGCTACGGAGGTGGTGCTCAGCGCCTGCAGGTCGGCTCCCTGCATGGTCTGTGAGGTGGCGATGGTGCGTGAGGGCTGGCGTGAAGTGACGGTCACCTCCTGCAAATGCTGTATGCTGTCGAGACGACCCGACTGTTTCGGTGCCTCAACATGCTGCGCGACCATTGTCTGCGTAAAGACGCAATACAATAGAAGCAAAAGATGCTTTGCAATTTGTTTTGTTCCTAACATTTCCAGTCTCAGCCCAACCCCAGGGGCTTTTGAATGACGATGCAAGAGGCAGGTCTTCTGACTT
>CAMNOK010000051.1 GCA_946546825.1 uncultured bacterium | reverse complement strand
AGCCAAGTTCGGTTTCGTGGCCGAAGCCGCCAACCGCAAAGCCAACCGCGGTTGGATGGACATCGACTGGATGAGAGTCACAAAGTAAAGATGTATAGCGTATTCAGACGAAAGTCTTTACTTTCTTAACCAGAAAGAAGCTCTTTCATGTTATAAAAAGAGTCAGATTACAAAGTAAAATAAATTATATTACAAAGTAAAATAAATTATATTGCAAGGTAAAATAAATTATATTGCAAAGTAAAATAAATTATATTGCAAAGTAAAATAAATTATATTGCAAAGTAAAATAAATTATATTGGTAGAGAAAGAATCCTGTATTGTCAGGTGAAAAGATAGCTTTTAAGGGATAAACTCTATCCTTTCACCTGATAAAAGGTTATATTTGAGGGTTCAACAGACTACACTCACCGAGGTTCAAGGGAGTATTATGGGAATTATTCCGACCTCTTCTTAGCAGAAGATTAGTGGGAAGAAGAGGATGAAGAGGAGGAGGATGAAGAGGATGAAGAAGTGGCCGCATAGCTGATACGGAAGGCATGGGCTCTGCGGAGTGACATTTTCACCTTTGTGATGACCGACATGGGAGTGCTGCGGTCGGCCTTGATAACGACAGTGGCCTGCTCTCGTTCTTCGGGAGAGAGGTTGCGGCGCTCTGCTTCCAAGCGGGCAGGAAGCTGCTGGAGGCTGACGGGCTGGCTGCCCAGCTGGAGTGTACCGTCACGGCTGACATAGAGATGGTAGATGGCATGCTTCTTCGGTGTATCGGTGAGCTGCTCGCCCTGCGGCACCCGTATATCGGCTGGAGGAGTTTCTGAGCGCATGTGGGTGACAATCATGAAGAAGAACAGCACGGTAAAGATCAGGTCAGGCAGTGCTGCGGTGTTGAGGGCCGGTACAGAGTGATGGCGTCGGCGGCGTATCTGAATCATGGGCGGCCTCCTTTCGTGTCATAGCTCTCCGCTATGCGTTGGGGAAAGAGTTGGCGCACGGCTTCGCGCTGTTCCTCAGTGAGTTGTCCATAAGATGTCTTGTAACGGGAGCGTGCATACAGGCTGCGCGCCTCTCGGTAGGCTGCCACAACCTCGTGCTGCACCTGGAAGTAGGTGCCGAAGTCTGCCTCGGGTGCCGGCTCAATAGTAAGCAGGTGCTGTTGCCGCTGTCGCAGGAGGAAGTCGGTGAGTTGTCGGCGCAGCTGCTTGATGTCGGAGGGCTGCCCGTTGACCGTCAGCTGGTTGTCTGCAGTGATGACCAGTGACATCAGCTGTTCCTTTCTGACGTCGGTGGTCTTCTCTGTCTCGTTTTTGTCAACAGGAGGTAGTTGCCGCATGATGCCTTTCTCGATGTCGAGCGACGACACAACGAGAAAGAATATCAGCAGCATGAACGATATATCGGCTGTCGAGGTGGTGTTCAATGCCGGCACTTCGCGTCTTCTTCTCCTTATCAGTTTCATGCCTGTCGGTTTTGGCGGTATTCCTTCAGTTTACCGTAGATGATGAGGGCCGCTGCTAAGATCATCAGGATGATGGCTGTTGCAGTAAACATACCTGTGACTCTCAGCCACAAAGTGTCGGTATAGGGCTTTCCGTTGATGGGAAGCGGAGCCGTGTCGGCCATCAGGAATGTGAGCAGGAGCAGACAAGCCAGGGCTGCGGCCACGCCGTAAGACAGTTTCTTGACGGGGATGTTGTTGACCACCTTACCACCCTTTCCACGCTTGCGCAGGGAGGTGACGACCGACCATCCGACGAGTCCTGCCGTCAGCAGGACCATCACCTCCATCAATATAATCAGAAATGTGCTCATAGCCCTTCAACTATTAAGATCTGTCCCTTGCACTTATTTTTCAGTTCCTTCCCTCTTGTACTTCGTTATCATGTCCATCAGCGTTATGGCGCTGTCTTCCATCTGTGTGACGAGGCTGTCAATTTTGGAGAGGATGTAGTTGTAGAAGAGTTGCAGGATGAGGGCCACTATGATACCGAAGATGGTGGTGATGAGGGCCACCTTCATGCCTTCTGCCACGATCGAAGCATTGAGGTCGCCAGCCATCTGAATGTTGTCGAAGGCCATGACCATGCCGATCACTGTTCCGAGGAATCCCAGTGAGGGTGCCATGGCAATGAAGAGCGTTATCCAGGAGCAGCCTTTCTCGAGGTTGGCCGCCTGCACGGTGGCATAGGATGCCACAGAGCGTTCGATGTTCTCCACCTGCTCGTTGATGCGCAGCAGTCCCTGATAGCACACAGAGGCCACGGGGCCCCGCGTGTTCCGACATTGTTCACGGGCACCGTCAATGTCACCAGCCTCTACTTTGGCGTCGAGCTCCTTCATGAACTGGCGCACATTGATTTCACTCAAGCTCAGGTAGATGATGCGTTCTATGCAGAAAGCCAATCCCAGCACCAGTGCCAGTGCCACCAGCGACATGAAGCCCACGTTGCCTTCTACGAACTTTGTCTTCAGCGCCTGGTGGAACACGACGGGCGCAAAGTCATCCTGACTGGCAGCCATGGCCGTGGCACTCATACCGAGAAACAATAGCAAGAACAGCGTGAGACGCGTCCAGGCGTTGGACTTCATCCAATCTTTCTTCGTCATGACGGAGCTGGAGCAAACTTCATTCCGTTTATTTAGCATACTAAAAACGTGCATATACTCTTGTCTATAATTTTCGGCAAAAGTAGTCATTATTATTGAGACAGAAAGCGTTCAGCCGTTAATTGATGTTAAGCCATAGGGATGAACTCTGCCTGATATGAAAACTATTTTATATTTTTGCATCCATCATTAACAAACTCAGAAATCCAACGAACGAAGATGAACTTTTTAGAACTTGTTAAGGACAGATACAGTTGCAGGGCATATAAGACTCTCAACGTAGAGAAAATGAAGCTTGACTACATCCTGGAGTGTGTACGCTTTGCGCCATCAGCAGTGAACAGACAGCCCTGGAGATTCCACATCGTCAGCGACGAGACACAGAAAGCCAAGTTGCAGCAATGCTACAACAGAGACTGGTTCAAGACGGCACCCGTCTATATCATTGCCTCCATCCTGCACGACGAGGAGTGGGTAAGAGCCGATGGCAAACATCATGGCGATATCGACATTGCCATTGCCGTGGAGCATCTTTGTCTGGCGGCAACAGAACAAGGGCTGGGCACCTGCTGGGTATGCAACTTCGATGCAGCATTGTGTAAAAAGCTGTTCACACTTCCTGAGAACGAAGAGCCAGCCGTCGTGATTCCTCTGGGCTATGCAGACGACGAACCGAAGGAAAAGAAGCGCAAAGACACAAAAGAAATTGTCGGATAAACAAGATATAACACACTTGCCCATCCTTGTCTGCTCACCGCAGGATTCAAACTGCAGGGCAACAAAAAAAGCAATCCGTCGGGATTGCCTTTTTACTGCGGAGAGAGGGGGATTCGAACCCCCGAACCGGTTTTGCCGGTTACACGCTTTCCAGGCGTGCCTCTTCAGCCACTCGAGCACCTCTCCTTGATAAAGCGACTGCAAAATTACTCTTTTTATTTATAACAACCGCCATACCGACCGTTTATTTAGGATTTTTTAATGCTCCGACCTTCCTACTCCACCAACATGGCCAACGTATAGAGATAGACCACCGCGGCCGGGATTGCCATGAGCGAGGAATCAAAGCGGTCGAGCATTCCTCCGTGACCAGGCAAAATATTACCGCTGTCCTTGATGCCGAGCGTACGTTTGAAGAGGCTCTCCACAAGGTCTCCCCAAGTGCCGAAGAACACTACAATCAGTCCTAACCCTATCCACTCCACCTGAGAGAGTCGTGAGGTGAGCGCCTCAGTCTCAACGCTGAAGGAAGAAAGATATGGAACGAGAGCAGAAACAATCAGTACGAGTACAGCACCTCCGATGCTGCCTTCCCACGACTTTCCGGGAGATATGCGGGGGAAGAGCTTATGGCGTCCGAGCAGCGAACCCGTACAATAGGCTCCCGTGTCATTCAGCCAAAGGAACACAAAGACACTCATGGGGAGCACCCAGTTGTACACCACGCCGCCCTGTTCAGGACTTTGTTGGAAGGCCAGCACGTTGATAGACGACAGGGGCAGGGCTATATACATCTGTCCCAACATAGTGTATGCCCAGTCGTTGATGGCATTCTTGTTGCCGGTGTATAGTTCACTGATAAACAAGTAGATGACGGTGAGCAGATAAGGAATGAAAGCCGATGACGGAACCATGTCGGCACAGAAGCCCGCGATGGCCAGAAACAGATAAATTCCTGCCGCCGTCGAGATGAATCGGTTGACGGTGACATCCTTCACCTCGTTGACAAGCCCGGTATATTCCCAGAGCGAGAGTCCGGTGATGAGGGCAAACAACAGAATCATGGCATCGCCTCGCAGACAGATGCCGCTGACCATGACGGCCACAAACAAGATGCCAGTGATGCTGCGTATCAGTAAGTTCTTCATGTTCTTATATTAGTCTTTCTTCTGGTTCTTCTCATATTCCTCCTGGGCCTTCTTCACCTCTTCGGGCATATCCTCCAGGAGCGGAGTGTCGGTCTCCTCTTCCTTTGTCTGCTCAGCGTTTTCCAGCTGGGCATTCTCGTCTATGAGCTCCTGTGTGCGGCTAACCCACGGACGCGGTCCGAAGATTTTTTCTACGTCCTCGGCAAAGATTACCTCACGGGATATCAGCAGCTCTGCCAGTTGGTTGTGGCCTTCCTTATGTTCGGTAAGAATCTCCTTGGCACGCGCATACTGGCCGTTAATAGTCTTCAACACCTCCTCATCGATAGTCTTAGCCGTTGTTTCGGAGTAAGGACGCTGGAACTGATAGTCCTGATTGTTATAGTAGCAAATGTTGGGCAGCTTATCGCTCATGCCTGCGTAGGCAATCATGCCGAATGCACTCTTCGTGGCCCGCTCCAGGTCGTTCATGGCACCAGTCGAGATATGTCCGATAAAGAGTTCCTCGGCAGCACGTCCGCCGAGCAGCGAGCACATCTCGTCAAGCATCTGTTCCTTGGTGGTAATCTGTCGTTCCTCCGGCAGATACCATGCAGCACCGAGAGCCTGACCGCGGGGCACGATGCTCACCTTCACCAATGGGTTGGCAAATTCACAGAACCATGAAATGGTGGCATGACCGGCCTCATGGATAGCGATAGCACGTTTCTCAGCAGCCGTCATCACCTTGGTTTTCTTCTCCAGGCCGCCGATGATGCGGTCCACGGCATCGAGGAAGTCTTGTTTGGTTACAGTCTTAGCATTATGACGGGCAGCGATGAGGGCTGCCTCATTGCACACGTTAGCAATGTCGGCACCCGAGAAGCCCGGCGTCTGACGTGACAGGAAGTCAATGTCGAGACTCTCGTCCACCTTCAGGGGTTTGAGGTGCACTTTAAAGATCTCTTTACGCTCTGTCAGGTCGGGCAGATCGACATGGATCTCCCGATCGAAGCGGCCTGCGCGAAGAAGTGCCGAGTCGAGCATATCCACGCGATTGGTGGCAGCCAGCACTATGACACCACTGTTGGTACCGAAACCGTCCATCTCCGTCAGGAGAGCATTCAGCGTATTCTCACGCTCGTCGTTGCCACCCATGGACGGATTCTTCGAGCGGGCACGTCCCACAGCGTCAATTTCATCAATGAAGATAATGCAGGGTGCCTTCTGCTTGGCTTGCTGGAAAGCATCACGCACACGGCTGGCACCCACACCGACAAACATCTCCACGAAATCGGAGCCAGACATCGAGAAGAAGGGTACGCCAGCCTCACCGGCCACCGCCTTGGCCAGCAAGGTCTTACCAGTACCCGGAGGCCCTACCAGCAAGGCACCCTTGGGAATCTTACCACCCAGGTCGGTATATTTCTTTGGATTCTTCAAAAATTCAACAATTTCCTGCACCTCCTGCTTGGCACCAGCCTGTCCAGCCACATCCTTGAAGGTGATGCCCATCTCGTTGGCCTTTTCATAGAGTTTGGCCTTCGACTTGCCCACATTGAACATGCCGCCGCCACCCATGCCGCCACCCATGCGACTAAACAGCATATACATAATGAAGAAGAAGAACAGCAGCGGACCAAAATTCAGTATCAGGTCCCAAAAGCCGTTACCCTTGCGCGACTCATAACTGTAGTCGGCAATCTTGCCCTGCTTCTGCGCAGTGACAAGATACTTGTCCAGTTCATCAATGCTGCCATAGTCAACCTTTACATACGGATCCTTACCTGTCTGTTCGGCCGTCAGGTTGAAGACGTCGCGAATGCGTTCCGGACGTACATACATGCGGAGAGTGCCCTCTGTCTTGTTTACCACCACTTTCCTGGCATAGCGATTATCCACATAGTGTTTAAACTTTGTGTAGGTGGCCTCCTTTGTGGCACCGCCTCCAGCCGCACTGACGATGGAGTCGCCACCTCCCGTATAAAAGAGTACGAGGAGGGTGGCAATGATGAGCATATAGAACCAGCCCATATTGAACTTCGGCATCTTGGGCTGCTTGTCGTTGTTGTTCGGTTGTAAGTTATTATTGTTATTCATCGGGGCTTTCCTTTTTCAAGTGATTAATTATTCCTCGTCGGGTACCAGCGTCAGGGGAGCATCCTCCCACAGATTCTCCAGATTATAGAATGTGCGGGCCTCGGGAAGAAAGACATGCACCATCACATCAGTATAATCCATGGCTATCCATTGTGCCATTTCACGACCGATGACATGTGTTGGCTTCTCGCCCAGTTCCACCCGCGCCATTTCCTCAACAGCGTCGGCCACGGCGTCAACCTGTGTCGGAGAACTACCCTGACAAATGACGAAATATTGTGCCACAGCACCATCCATCTTCCTCATATCGACAATGGCAATTTGCTGTCCTTTCTTCTCCTGAATACCCTTTACAATACTTTTTACTAATTGTTCTGTTTGTTCCATTTATTGTTTCTTCATTGCAATTTGGCTGCAAATATAGCCAAAAAAAATTGATTCACAGAAAAAAGTAGCAAAAAGTTTTGGCGGTTCAAAAAAAAGCACTACCTTTGCACCCGCAAAACAAAGGAAACTGATTGCAAAGGACATTGGGGTATGGTGTAATGGTAACACTACAGATTCTGGTCCTGTCATTCTTGGTTCGAGTCCGAGTACCCCAACTAAAAACGCTAAGCAGCCACATCGCTCTTAGCGTTTTTATTATCTCTGCTACCCTTTTTTCTCACACGATTTTGCACATTATTTAAAAAATAATCGTATATTTGCAAACAAAACAATCAAGAATATGGCTCAACATCATTTAGACTCATTAGACAAGAAAATCCTCAAGATGATTTCAGAAGATGCACGCGTTCCCTTCCTTGAGGTAGCACGCGCCTGCGATGTCAGCGGAGCGGCTATTCATCAGCGCATTCAGAAGCTCACCAGCAATGGTGTGCTGAAAGGTTCACAGTATATCATTGACCCAGAGAAAATCGGCTATGAGACCTGTGCCTATATCGGACTATACCTGAAGGATCCTTCAAGTTTTGATCAGGTAGTGGAGGCCTTGAAAAAGATTCCCGAGGTCGTGGAATGCCACTACACCACGGGAGGCTATGACTTGTTCATCAAACTCTATGCCATGAACAACCACCACCTGCTGAACATCATCCACGACAAGCTGCAGCCCTTAGGACTGTCACGCAGCGAGACCATTGTGGCCTTCAACGCTGTCATCGACCGTCAGCTGCCCGTCAGCGACATTCCAACGGAGGATTGACATAGTCAGCAAACACATAGTCGAAGGCATGACGCTCATCTTTCTGATGAACCTCCTTTCCTTCTAACACCCATCCGTCATACGACGGAAAGAAAGCATCGGCTTCGACCGGCGTGTCGGCAATCTCTGTCAGACACAGTCGGTCGGCTTTTTTTATGGCCTGCTCATAGACGCTGGCCCCGCCGATGACATACACCTCATCATCCTCCTGGCATTGGGCCAAGGCTGCATCAAGAGATTTATAGACCTCACAACCTGGAATACTCGTCACCTGTCGGCTGAGCACCACGTTGCGACGATTGGGCAGTGCTCCTTTGGGAAGCGACTCAAACGTCTTTCTACCCATGATGATGGTATGTCCTGTCGTCAAGGCCTTAAACCGCTTCAGATCGTTTGGCAGCCAGTAGAGCAACTTGTTCTGATAGCCGATGGCTCTGTTACGGGCCACGGCAGCAATGATATTGATTTGCATAGAAACATGTTTTCAGATTTCTCCGACAAAGTTAATAAAAGTTTTCGTACCTTCAATAAAACCATGATACATTTTGTTGGATAATAGAAAAACGCTACTTTTGCCTACATTAATAAAACGAATATGAAAAAATTCTTCTTATCCCTCATATTACAACTGGTTCTGTTGCCAGCATTGATACAGGCACAAAGCTACACCCAGTTGTGGAAGCAGGTAGAGGAAGCCGAAGGCAAGGACCTCCCCAAAACAAAGATCAGTCTGCTGGAAAAGATTATCAAGAAAGCTACTTCTGAAAGATGTTATGGCCATCTGTTGAAAGCCTGTCTGAGCAAAGCCGATGCACAGGTCAGTATCACTCCAGACTCACTACCATCAGAGATACAACGTCTGAAAGCTGAAGCCGAAAAACTTGAATCTGAGAATCCTGTGCTATGTGCCGTTTATCAGAACATCATAGGACACATCTACTTCCATGCATTCTCACTCGGCGATGACCACGAAGCCGTCGGCAGACATTGGTACGAACGCTCCATGAGCCACCCTGCCCTGTTGGCCGCCACACCGTCCAAAGGCTATGAGCCCATGGTCACAGTCGGAGCAGACAGCAGACTCTTTAACAACGACTTGCTGCACGTCATCGGCATGGAGGCTAAGGCCTACCATCAGCTCCACGACTACTATGAGTCGGTAGGCATGAGGGCTGCAGCCTGCCTTGCCGCCCTTTACCAAGAGCAGGACGACAAAGAGTTGAGCAACGATGAGCGCATAACCCTCATCGACTCACTCATTCATGTATATGAAGACCTGCCCGTGTGCGGTGAGCTGGCCATTGAGCGGATAAACTTAATGGACAGGGCCGAGAGCTACTCTGCCGTCCGGAGCTATTCTGCCAAGGACAAGATTGATTTCATCGAGCATTCCATCTCCAAATGGAACAACTGGCCGCGTCTCTTCCTGCTACACAACAAGAAGCAACTGCTCACGCAACCCAGCTTCCGGCTGCAAATGGGCAACAGCATCTCCATGCCTGGTGACGAGCGCATGGTGGTATTTGAAAAGTTGCGCAACATATCGCAGCTCACGCTGACCGTCACCCGTGTTAAGGTGGACGGACGCAACAAGCTCCGTCCCTACAACACTAAAGATTACCAGCAGTTAAAGACCCTGAAAGTCCATGACGGCAGCGAACAGTCGCACACGCTGACCTTCGGTCACCATGAAGCTTATGAATTTTTCCAAGACTCCGTGCTGTTGCGCGGAATGCCCAAGGGAGTCTATCTGGTGGAAGCCAGTGCCAAGACAACCAATACCGAGGGCAAAGAAGGAAGACTGGAGACAACAGCCGGTCTGCTCTATGTCAGCGATCTTTTTGTCATCAGCGAGGAGCTGCCTGAAAACAAAGTGCGCCTGGCTGTGGTCAGCGCCAAAAGCGGCCGTCCCGTCAGTGGTGCAACCATCCGTCTGACCACACGATACGGCCAGAAAGAAGACGATGTCACTATACTGACCACCAATCATCAGGGCGAGGCTCTCTACAGCTATACCAGCCGCAAGGCCAGCGACATCTATGTCTCTACGGCCGATGATACTGGGCTACCCGAAAACATGCTCATCAGCGGTTTCAGTTTCTACCAGCGCGATGGGCAGTCACAGGTTGTCAGAATCTATACCGACCGCAGCATCTACCGACCAGGCCAGACTGTCCATGCCGCCATCATTGCCTTCAACAAAGTGGGACATGAGGATGCTCAGCCCGCCACAGGGAAGGAGTACACCCTTGTACTTCGAGACGCCAACAACAAGACCGTGAAGGAACTTCACGTCACTACCGACCTCTACGGAAAGGCTTCTGCCGACTTTACACTTCCCACCATCGGACTGACGGGGCTGTTCTCTATTTCCTGTCCAGACCGTGGCTCCAAGAACTGCAGTTTTCGCGTAGAAGAATACAAACGCCCTACCTTCCAGATAACATTCAACGAGGTCAGTGAGGCCTATGACCAGGGTGATACCGTGGTAGTACGCGGCATAGCACAAAACTTTGCCGGCATCCCCGTGCAGGGGGGGCGTGTTGAACTGAAAGCAACGCGTCAGCCTGCCTTTTGGCATTGGCGACAGGCTGTCGACTACAACTCACAACTGGTGGCCCTCACGACAACGGTAACCGACGACCAGGGGGCCTTTACCTTAAAGGTTCCTATGCTCTTACCCAAGGACGCCCTGTCTTCAGGAAAAGGCCAGCACCAATACTATCGTTTTCTGGTGGAGGCCGACGTCACAGACCAAGGCGGTGAGAGTCACCACGGAGAGACCAGTCTTCCACTCAGTTCTCACCCCACCGCCTTCTATCTGGACATGCCGGAGAAAATCTTGGCCGACAGCATCTGCATGCTCACCTTCCACTATCAGAACAATGCAGGCAACGACATAGCCGGCAAGGTATGCTATATCTTGAATGCTTCTAACAACAGCAAAGCCTTGAAGGATGCCATAGGCATGCAGACCGTCGAAACCAACAAGCCCTTCTCACTTCCCGTAAAGTCACTACGCTCCGGAGAATATATGCTCACTGCCATCTGTGGTAGCGACACCCTCTCACAGAAGTTCATAGTCTTCAGGCTAAACGACAAGAAGCCTGTCACCGAGACCCACGATTGGTTTTATGTCTCCGCCAAAGAATTTCCTCGCGACGGTCGTCCCGTATATGTACAGATGGGTTCGACGGATGACCATCAGCACATCGTCTATACCCTCGTTTCAGGCACTACCGTCTTGGAAAGCGGTGTCATAGACCAAGACCACGCCATCACTCTTCGCGCGTATAAATATAAAGAGGTGTACGGCGACGGTGTCACCTTTACCTGCGCATGGGTTAGGGAAGGCCGCCTCTACACCCACACGGCATACATTAACAAGCCATTGCCCGAGAAGAAACTCAACCTGAAGTGGACAACTTTCCGCGACAGGCTCACGCCAGGACAGCAGGAACAGTGGACACTCCATATCAGTAATCCCAACGGAAGTCCTGCCCATGCTCAACTGCTGGCTACGCTCTACGATGCCTCGCTTGACGAATTGGCTCCCCACCAACTGGATTTTTCTCTTTCACTTTTCAGGCAGCTACCACATCTTTCATGGAATGGTACTTATGCCGACGACCTGCAACTCTATGGTAGCAGGAAACTGCAACTACACGAGATAAACGACCTGTCTTTTAGCAGCCTCGACACCAGCATTCTCCAGTTTGCATACTATGGCACACCGTTCAGAAACGGCCGTTTTGTAAGAGTAAGGGGCACTAAGAAGTTCGACACGTTGACGGCAGCCCCCGTCATGATGGCCAAGGCTTCCAACAGTCAGGCCATGGATGCCCTGGCTGAAGTAGAACTCCCTATGAATGATGAGGAACAGACCGACACCAAAGACTCCACGAAGAAAAACACTTCCCTTCAGGTGCGAGAGAACCTGACAGAGACCGCCTTCTTCTATCCAGCCCTAATGACGGATGCCCAGGGCAATGTCTGCCTGCGCTTTACACTGCCTGAGAGCATCACCACCTGGCAATTCCGCGCTCTGGCCCATGACCAACAGATGAATTTTGGACAGCTGGAGGCACAGGCCGTGGCACAGAAAGAGGTTATGATCCAACCAAACATACCACGTTTCCTGCGTCACGGCGACGATGCCGTTGTCACGGCCAAAGTCATCAACAACACCGCCGTGCAACAAACAGGTATGGCCCACCTTCAACTCGTCAACCCCTCCACCGGAGAAGTCGTCAGCACAGAACAGTGCACATTCATGGTCGAAGGCTCTCAGACCACTCGTGTGACCTTTCCCTTGACCACACCCGCCGAAGGCCTCTACGTCTGCATCGTCACTGTTGAGGGTACCAGCTATAGCGATGGCGAGCAACACTATCTGCCTATCTTGCCCAACAGAGAACTGGTGACCACCACCCTACCCTTCACCCAACATGAACCTGGCACCCATGTCATAGACCTCTCAGCCCATGTCAAGGAAAATGCAGACGGCTACCGCAAGGCCCATCTCACCATTGAATATACCAACAATCCGGCATGGCTGATGATTCAGACACTTCCCTACCTCTCTTCCACCAACGAAAAAGACGCCATCAGCCTGGCATCGGCTTTCTATTCCAACACCCTTGCTGCCGACATCCTGCACAGTAGCCCGAACATCAGGAAAACCATCGAGTTGTGGAGGCAGGAACAGGCTTCTCAGGGGGGAGGCTCCTTCAAAAAAAGTCCACTGGAGAGAGACGAAGAACTGAAGCAGATGGTGCTGGCCGAGACACCGTGGATAGCCGATGCCAGTCAGGACGAAGAACAACAACAAATGCTTGTCAATTTCTTTGATGAGAACAGCCTCAACCAACGGCTCACAACGCTGAGCAGCCAGTTGGCTATCCTGCAAAACAGCGATGGATCGTTCAGTTGGTGGCCGGGCATGCAGGGAAGCCGTATGGTGACCACTCTGGTAGCACATACTTTGGCACGACTACAGGAACCGTCATCCATGCTGACACGGGCTGTAGAATTCCTGGCAGCCAAAGCCCACGAGGAAGTCGTGGAACTGAAAAAAGCAGAGAAAAAGCACAGAAACCTCCAACCCAGTGAACTGGCTATAGACTATCTTTACATCTGTGCCATCACCCAGACAACACCTAACAAAGCCGACAACGACTACCTGATAAAACTGCTGGCTCGCCAAAACAAAGAACTCAGCATCTACGGAAAAGCCAATGCCGCCGTCATCTTCGCCTACAACGGACACCCCAAACAAGCCGACGAATTTCTGAAGAGTCTTTGGGAATATTCGGTCTATACCGAGGAGATGGGACGTTACTTCGACACGCCGAAGGCACTCTATAGCTGGCGCGACTACCGCATACCCACAGAGGTGGCAGCCATCGAGGCCCTTCGCCTGCTCAAACCCAGTGACCAACAGGCCGTCGAGGAGATGCAACGCTGGCTACTACTGTCTAAGCGAACCCAGTTGTGGGACACCCCGGTCAACACAGTAAATGCTGTG
>CAMNOK010000050.1 GCA_946546825.1 uncultured bacterium | reverse complement strand
TTTTCTCATAGGTTTTAATATTATTGATGTTGTAATAACGACGTAGAAATATATCGGAGCAAATCCACTTTGCTGGCAAAGTTACAAAAAACGAGTGAAATGCAAAAGGAAAACTTGTTTTTCTTCTCATTTCCGAGTGCCAAGAACTTCGGCGAAGCCAAAGTTACGAAAAGTCGAGAGCAATACAAAATAAATCGCATTTATTTTTTTGCCGAGCCAGAGGATCCGGCACTTGTGACGCTTAGCTTGGCTAAGAACTTCGCGGTTAATCCGCAAAGTTACGGAAAAACTCTTCCTTATATTTCATGAGGCTTGTTGCACCTTCTGTCTGTTCTACTTTTTTCATATTTCGCCTGCAAAGTTAATCAATTATTTCGGACTTTTGTTCTGACATTGATTACGCCTGTCACTCAGTTTCTTCTGTTCCCGTTCAAATTGTTCTATGAAATGTATCTCAACAGGTGTCAGCTCGTTCTTTGTCCGCTCTTTGAACTTGTCATATTCAGAATCAGCCTTTGCCTTGGCGAGTTGTGCGGAAATGCGTCCGGCATGTGTCAGGATGTCCTTGCGAGATATACGCAGAAAATCATCAAGAATTGCAATCCAGTCTTTCATATACATAGGTCGGTGCTCCTCTGCCTGAAGTTCTGCAAAGTCGAGATAGAGGCTGACGATACGGTTAAGTGTTGATATCTCCTCTTGAGAGAGATAGTTTTTGGCAATCTCTGCGTCTGCCTTCTTGGGTAATGCACCAGTCCAAGTAGTCAGGCCCATGAAATCTTTCTGTGCATCAGCACGGTCAAAGATGATTTCTGCCGCTGTATGTCCATGTACAGCAAAGTGCATCTTGTTCTGTACGGTCTTGAAAAACTCTTGGGTCATCTCAACTCTTGGGTCGTAGTCGATGCTGAGCGCATATATTTCGAGAACCTTGCGATAGAAAACCTTCTCCGATGATCGTATGTCACGGATGCGGGCCAACAATTCATCGAAGTAGTTGCCGCCCCCAGCCCTTTTCAAAAGGTCATCGTTCAAGGCAAATCCCTTTACGATGTATTCTTTCAA
Source organism: uncultured bacterium (assembly GCA_946546825.1). Lineage (GTDB taxonomy): Bacteria > Bacteroidota > Bacteroidia > Bacteroidales > Bacteroidaceae > Prevotella. The sequence continues at coordinate 12,346 of CAMNOK010000050.1, read as the reverse complement.
GACCTTTGTAGCCCACATACGGAACTGAACACCCCGATAAGAATGAACACGATAGCCAACGCTGATAATCATATCGAGGTTGTAGAAAGCAATATCCCTTTCTACCTTCCTTTTGCCTTCTGTTTGAACTGTTGCAAAAAACGCAACCGTTGAATCAGCATTCAGTTCCCCCTCTTCAAACACATTCTTGATGTGTCGGGAGATAGTTGACTTATTGCGCTGAAATAACTCAGCCATCTGGTCAAGACTGAGCCACACGGTCTCTCCCTGCAACGTAACCTCTATACGTGACTCTCCGTCTGGCGTCTGATAGAGCAATATTTGTCCTTTGTCTTCTTCCATATCGTTTTGTCTTTTCTGTTGAAACTCTCTCTCTTCGAGTTACTCACTATGTGTATTGTAGTTACCCACTAACTCGTGAGAGTTAACCAGTAACTTACTCTTTGGGGCTGTTGGGCTTAATGGGGCTGTTGGGCTTAATGGGGTTGTTGGGCTTAATGGGGTTATTGGGCTTAATGGGGTTATTGGGCTTTTGCCCATACTGCCCATATTGCCCATTATACCTATCAGCCCCATACTGCCCACGTTGCCCATTATATCCGTTTCTCTGCTGCCACTCTCTTCTGGCCCGGTACATCTCCTCTTTGATGCCGCCCCTCTCCTTGAAGTCTCGCTTCTTCCATTCTATGAGACCTCTAATAAGCACATCACACTGATGGATAAGCGTGATGGCGATGTTGGCGATGGTCTCGTCGGAACGCTCCTTGATTTTCTCCCGATAGACAGCAGAGTCAAGATGAGCCTTGCAGAAAGCACGTGTCTGGATACAGCGTGGATCATCATACTTCCATTGCTCCAGCCCACGCACACGCAAATAGTCCTCGTAGTCAAGCAGCAGTTCGTGAAGCGATGCACGATTCACGTTGGTCAGTTTCAGTTCCATTTCTCGCGATGTGATGCCGTCAATGTTCCCCTCTGCTAAATTCTGCTTTCCCGACCGTGATGCCTGCACCATCTGGTCAATGGTTCGGTCGCCTGGCTTCAGATACTTATGGGCAAAATAGAACGTCACATCGTAGATGCACTCCGCTTTTTGGAATGCCTTCAACGAACGATAGTTGTTATCTTGTCTTAGAAAATCTTTGTCTTCTTCCATATCGTTTCTATTTTTTCTGTTATTTCGTCTTTTAGCATTTACGAGAATTGTTTGATATGTAAGAATCTCTTGATACACATTTCCTCCATCCCCCAAACTGCCTTTAGATAAAGAAAGATTGCGATTTCTTACAGAGTTACGGAAAAACGAGAGCAGACCCTTACTTTCTCATACTGAACTCACAGCCACAATATTGCTGGTTGTAGAACTGGAACTCTCGCAGCAGCTGGTTACGACGTTCATAGAGTCCGCCCTTGCGCCAGTTTTGCGCCCAGAAGAATGTGCCGGGCACGGCATCTTGTGCTGCCAGACCTGCTCGCTCTATCTGTTCCAGGCTTTTCCATCGCGACGAGGCTAACGTGGTCGTGAAAACCCTGATTCCCTGGTGCCGGGCTTCTTCAGCGGCTTTGGTCAGCCTCATCTGGAAACAGGTCTCACAGCGACGTCCCCGTTCGGGCTCTCCTTCCTGTCCCCTGACACATGCCAACCAACGCGTGTGGTCGTAGTCGCCGTCAATCCAGCGTACACCGAGGCTTTCGGCATGGCACTTACTCTCCTGCTTGCGGATGTCATATTCCTCTTGCGGGAAGATATTGGGATTGAAATAATAGATGACGGGCTGCACCTCGTGGGCCAGCAACCACTCCACGATGGCCGATGAACACGGGGCACAACAGGCATGAAGCAACACCTCATGGGTATCTTCCGGCACAATGATGGGACTACGATGCTTACTCATATCTTCTGCAAAGTTACAGATGTCCAGCCCATCTTTGCTATCATCTTCTTGAAAAAAGCGACTTTGTGGTTGGGAATGTTGACAGTAATTGCAATCATTGTCATCGTTGCTTTGTGATTACGCATGCAAAGATAATACAAATCGCACGAAGAACCAAATTTATTTTGGTTTTTCCGTGATGCTGCCTATCCTTGAAAGTAGGGCTGCTCCCCAACGATTTTTATCACACTTTTTTTGATAATCAAAATAGTTTGTCTATCTTTGCAGTCATGACAGAAGATTTTGACATCAGAGAAGAGAAACTCTCATCGGCCGAAAAAGACTTCGAAAATGCTTTGCGCCCCCTGAAATTCAACGACTTCAGCGGTCAGCAGGGTGTGGTGGAGAACCTGGAAGTCTTCGTTGAAGCCGCAAAATATCGTGGAGAGCCTCTCGACCACACCCTGTTGCACGGACCACCGGGGCTGGGAAAGACCACACTCTCCAACATCATCGCCAACGAACTGGGTGTTGGCTTCAAGATTACCAGTGGTCCCGTGCTCGACAAGCCGGGAGACCTGGCCGGCATTCTGACATCCCTGGAGCCGCGCGACGTCCTGTTCATCGATGAAATTCACCGCCTGTCACCCGTCGTGGAAGAATATCTCTATTCCGCCATGGAGGACTATCGCATCGACATCATGATTGACAAAGGACCTTCGGCACGTTCCATCCAAATAGACCTGAACCCCTTCACACTCGTCGGTGCCACCACCCGCAGTGGACTGCTCACAGCCCCCCTTCGAGCACGCTTTGGCATCAACCTGCACCTGGAATACTACGACCCGGAGACACTGCGTCGCATCTTGCTGCGCTCAGCAAACATCCTCGGCGTCCCCATCGATGATGACGCCGCCTACGAGATATCACGCCGCTCACGCGGAACGCCCCGTATCGCCAATGCCCTGCTGCGCCGTGTGCGCGACTTCGCGCAGGTGAAAGGCAACGGACGCATCGACACCCGCATCGCACGCATCGCCCTGACAGCACTGAACATAGACCAATATGGTCTGGACGAGATTGACAACAAAATCCTGCTGACCATCATCGATAAATTTCGTGGCGGCCCCGTGGGCATCTCCACCATCGCGACAGCCATCGGCGAAGATGCCGGCACCGTGGAAGAGGTCTATGAACCCTATCTCATCATGGAGGGATTCCTCAAACGCACACCACGGGGACGCATGGTGACAGAGCTGGCCTACAAGCACCTGGGGCGAAACAATTTTCGCGACAACAACGGCATGCCGGGACTCTTCGACTGACCTCCTCCACCCTTTCCGCACCACGATTGCATGACGAACGAAGAGCGGTGTCACTGCCGATAAAAACAAAGACAATGGAAACAATCGACCAAGCGGCCCTCCGCGCCCGTTTCAACCCCGACGGCTCACAACTGCGCCGCCAGCAGCTGCGCATGCTGGACATCCTCTTGGAGGTGGACCGCATCTGCAAGAAACACCATATACCCTACTGGCTCTCGAGTGGCACCCTCATCGGTGCTGCTCGTCACCAGGGTTTCATCCCCTGGGACGACGACCTGGACATCGAGATGCTCTGGCCTGACTACAAGCGACTCATGAAAATTCTGCCCCAGGAGCTGCCTGACACCATGGCCCTGCAAAACCAGGAGACTGACCCCAACTACTATTTCTTCTACGCAAAGGTGCGCGACCGCCGCTCACTCCTGGAAGAAAACAACCCCTACGGCGCCCCCTGGCGCGAACAAGGCATCTATATCGACATCTTTCCCTTCTACAAACAGCCGCTATGGATCCATCTGCTCTCGGAGAAGGCACAGGGCCATGTCTATAAGATTATGAGGCGCGCCGCCGACCCAAAGAGCGGCAGCACGACGAAGACCATCCCTCACGACTTCTGGAAGGTGAAACTCATCACCCGCTTCAACCGCCATCTGTTCTTTCCCCTGCTGCGTGCCCTGTGCCGCTGCTGCTCCCTTCCCCTCTTCGGAAGGAAAAACCGCATCCGCGAGACCTACGGCTTAGGCATCCCCTACCACGACCCTCGCCACCTGGAAGACATCCTCCCGCTGGGTGAGACAATCTTTGAAGGCCACCTGCTGCCCGTGCCCCACGACATGCATGCGGCCCTCACCCTGAAATACGGTGACTACATGCGCCTGCCAGACATCAACAAGATAAACCTCCACGTCGGAAAGCTCGAAATCTATGAATAATCAAGAAGTCAAGGAGACAAGAAGCCAAGAGGTCAAAGAGGCCGCCATCGACGTGGCGGTGCTCATCCTGTTCTTCAACCGCCCCGACCACCTACAGCTGGTCTTCAACGAAGTGCGCAAGGCACGCCCCTCGCGTCTCTTCCTCTACCAGGACGGACCGAGAGGAGAGAAAGACATGGCCGGCATCGAAGCCTGCCGACAAGTGGTGGCCGACATCGACTGGCAATGCGACGTGCACCGTCTCTACCAAGAGCGCAACTACGGCTGCGACCCCTCGGAGTATCTCTCCCAGAAATGGGCCTTCTCCATGGCTGACAAATGCATCGTGCTGGAAGACGATGACGTTCCCTCCCAGTCGTTCTTCCCCTTCTGCAAGGAACTCCTCGACCGCTACGAACACGATGAGCGCATCACGATGATTGCCGGCTTCAACAGCGACGAGGTGACACCCGGCGTTCCGGATGACTACTTCTTCACCAGCGTCTTCTCTATCTGGGGCTGGGCCTCCTGGAGGCGTGTCATCGACAAGTGGGATGAGCACTACAGCTTCCTGGATGACGACTACAACCTGCGCCAACTCTCCGACCTCGTCCGACAGCGCGGCTGGCGGAAAGACTTCCTCCCGATGTGCCGCGACCACCGCGCCGCCGGCAAAGCCTTCTACGAGACCATCTTCTGGTCTGCCATGCTACTGAACAACGGACTGGCCATCATGCCCACTCGCAACCTGGTGAACAACATGGGCGTAACGGCCGATTCCACCCATTTCACCGCCACCCTTGACACCATTCCGCGCCGCCTGCGTCGCATGTTCACCATGCAGCGCTTCGAACTCGACTTCCCTCTCCGCCACCCGAAGTATGTCATCGAAAACGTGGCCTACAAGGAGAGTGTCTATCGCACCCATGCCTGGGGACATCCCTGGATCAAGGTGGGGCGCTCTTTAGAGGAGCTCTACCGCAACCTCCTGCACGGCAACTACCGCCTCATCGGCCAGGCCATGCGCCGTCGCCTCAACAAGTGGCTCGGCCGCGACCGCCACGCATAGACGCAAGTTATAAGCGGTCAGACTTCAGAAAATATTTTGAGTTGCGTCTGCTGGCCATGCACGATGCTGGTATCACGTCATTCCTGTGAAGACCCTAAAAGAAAACCTTGATTAGTCTCATACTTATTGGTAGATGATGTTTGAGGGTTGCTGATTTTCCGTCGTGACGACATCTGGGAATGTGTAGATGTTGCCGGTGGCGGCTTGGTAGTACTTAATGGTGACGTTCTCACCTTCACTTCGTCCGAAGATGGTCAACACATTGTCGTCTTCTTCTCTGACGATGCTGCGACACTCGTCGCCTACAAAGGCAGCATAGCGGTCGCCTGCAGCTGGCTTGATGGATGCTTTGGCTAACAGCTCGGTGATAACGAAGGTCTGTACCGACGGGTACTTCGACGAACCGAAGGTGAACTGGGGTATGAAGTCGGTGCCCACACCGAAGTCTTTGCCTACGAGGTAAGTAATATCCGCCGTTCGGGCGAACACTTGCTTCAGCTTCGCATTGTAATACTTCAGCGTAACGCGCAGCTGATCACCGTCGTTCTCATTGCCCCATGCCTTCAGCAGGTAGGTGGTGGTGTTCGTCTCGCTGCTGCCCACAAAGATGGCAGGCCTCTGTACGCCGCGGCACTCATCGCCCACGAAGAGAGCCAGACGGTCATCGACGCTGGCGTAGGGCTTCAGTTCGTCTTCTATCTGCACCTTCATGATGCCCCAGTTCTCATAGTTCTGGATGTTGGGTTCCTGCCAGTCGGGACGGCTGTCGTTGGCCTGCCAGTCTATCTGCCATGTGGGGGCCTCGCTGACCGATGCGACGAAGTAGCCCTTGCCCGTCGGCTCATGGTCATCGCTGCTGCAAGCCCCGAAGGTGAGGCTTGCCAGCAGAACGACGGCCATGTATAATCTGTTTCTGTTCATGTTTTTATTTGATTACGATTTTCTTACCATTGAAGATATACACACCCCGCGCGGTGGGTCGCTCCGACAGGCGGATACCACTCACGGTGTACCACTTGCCATCGGCGATGTCGGCATGGGCGAAACTGATTTTGGTCGGTTCGTCGGGACTGCCGACCACGGCGTTAGCCCGGTACTCCATCTGTTCGCCTGTGGCGGCAATCATCTCGCCGTCGCGCTCGATGGCAAACCATATTCCGGCAGGTCTGTCGCCGCCAATGCTCAGATAGAGAGGTTCGGGAGTCTCTGTGCCGGCAGTGCTGCGCACAGTGGCCTCACCAACAAGTTGGCCGTCGGCGTATGCCACTAAGCGGTCGCCCTCCTCGGTTTCGAAGCCCTCCACCACGGCACTCACCGTCATGGTGGTCATGGTGCGAGCGGGAGCGGTGGCATGAGCGTCATCCGTAGCCCACTCATCGAGGAAGATGCTGCCCGGCTCGTAGAACGGATAGCGGAAACTCACCTCGTCACTGCCTTTGCGCAGCAGCATGTAGCCCTCGCCCGGTTTCATGTATTTCATGTTGCCGCGCCAGCTACCCACACCGCCATCGATGGAGAAGTAGGCAAACTGGTCGTGACTCTTGATGACGTCGCCCGGTTCGGCCTTGTCGTAGTAGTCGCTAAGAGCTGTCTCCAAGGGCAGGTTCAACATGGGTGTGTAGCCGATGGCGTTCCATCCCTTGCCTACCCAGATGGTGCGCTCGTCCGAAGCCTTTATCAACTCACCTGCAATGGGGAACTCGTAGTCCTGTGCAACTTTCACTGCGTAGGCTGTCTTGTGCGTCAGCCTGATGCCGGTAGTCGATTCGGATGACAGCCAGTGACCATTCTCGTAGAGCAGCGTGGCTTTTCCGTTCAGTTCCGTCAGCATGTCGCCCTCTTGCCAAGGCAGTCCTCCCAAGAGAAGGTCGAGGTTTTCCATCTGCTCGTTCTTAACATTGAACGATATCCAGTTCCAGCCTTCTTTCAGGTTTATCATCTGTACATAACTCGTGCCGCCTTTGAATATCACCGGCTTGTCGAGGCCTGCGATGGAGTCTGCTTTGAAGGTTATCGTCTGCATGTCGTTCGCCGTCAGTGTCAGCTCGAGGCCTGTGGAGTACTGCCACAATTTGAAGTAGAGCTCACGACCTTGGACCTGGTTGTCGTAGGCGGTCAGGAAGACATCGCTCTCACCGGTCTTGGCAGAGTATTCCACTCTTGTGAAGCCATGACAGACGTTGTTGCGGTCGAATGCTCCTACGATGTCACGGGGTTCGATGTCTATCTGGTCGTTTATATACACACGTCCGATGATATTCATCGAGTTCTCCAGCAGTTCGCTGTCTATGTTCCATGCCCATTCGGGCAGATTGGCCTCAACGGTCACTGTCAGGTAAAGCGGCTCAGAGACACCTTCCTCGTCAACCAGGTAGAGGATCTCGTCATAGGTGCCCACGTTCAGGTCGGGGTTCACCGTTCCATGGATAGATACCCAATCCTGGGGAGCGATGCGGTCGGTGTACTTGTCGAGCTTCAACCATGACGGACAGTTCTCGATGGTGTACATGTGGCTGGTAGCGCTGTTGTTGGCAATTACGAGATAGATGGATCCTCCGTTGCCGTAGGTCACAGGTTGCGTGTAGCGGTTGCTCATCCACTGCAGTGAACTGTTTGTTACATAGTAGCAAGCCGTCTGCGGCGAAGCCATCGCGTTGCCGTTTTTGTCCTCCACGTCGCGCAGCGTCACATAGATATTACGGCGGTTCAGGCGGGCGTTACTCTCGTTGATGCCCACATAGAGCTGGTTGTCCTTACCCACGAAGCTGAAGTTCAGGTTCTTCAGCTGCTCGTTGGGCACCACGGGAGCCGCTGTCTCGCCTGTGATGCGGGCGATGATTTCCTCGGGCGAGGCGACGAATACATAGTCGCGTACTAATGTATCTGTCGGTTGCCTCGTTATGGGGTCGAGTTCATAGCGCACGTTGCCATTGTCGTCAAGATAGAGTTTCTTGCTGTAGGGATAGGCCACCAGTTCCAGTTCGTTGTCTTTCTGGCGTTCTTGCCTGTCGAAGGCGAGATAGGTCAGCAGACCCACTTCGTCGCCGTTCGGGCTTTTTGTTGCGTAGCTCTGTATGAGCGTTAGCGGCAGGGCCTGTGCGAAGAAGCACAGTTCATCGACATTACCCGTCAACCAATTGCGTGTATCGAGGGTGGACACCCCATTTTCCTCATTGGGCATGTCATAGCGCGCAGCACCGATGAGGGGGTGTCCGCCACTGATGCCGCCCAGGGAGTCGGCTGCAAATGTGGAACGAAGCATCTGATCTACATAGATATTGGCCACATTGAATGCACGGTTTACGGTCATGGCCAGGTGGTGCCATTGTCCGTCGCTCCAGTCACCCGGTACGTCCACCGTCATGCCGTGGGTCTTGTAGAGCAGTTTCTCGGCTTCGAAACCTAAGCAGAACTGATTTTCGGCATTGATTTCGTCTCTGCGCCCAGCACCGTTCGAGACGAGGACGCCGCGTCCTTCGGCATCGGTCTTGAACCACATCATCAGCGTATAGTCCTGCTCAGCGGTGCGGTTCAAGGCATTCTGTGTCAGGGCGATACCCTTGTCGTCATTCTCTACGCGCAGTGACAATCCGCGTGGCATGGCCCACGAGGCTCCCTTCAGTGTGGCATTGGCACCTTGCGTCTTGTCAAGCGCGTAGTTGCCCATACCTTCATTCATCGGATAGTAATCGACGAGGCCCATCTCATAGCCAGTCAGTCGTTTCGAACCGTATGTAGTGCCAATCAGTCCGCCCGTCATGGCTCGGTACCACAGTCGGGCTTCCATCATGCGTCCCTTGTAGTAGGAGCTTTCACTGGGGTCGTTCTCGTTGGTGCGTCCGAAGATGAGCGTGCCTGTACCGTTATAGGGTTCCACCATAGTGCATGCACCTATCTGCTTGCCGCCATTGTAGAATGTCAGCGTACTGTCTTCCTTGTTGATGCTCATCGCCACCTGTGTAAAGGCTCCCTTCACGATGGCTGAGTCTGAGAGGTATTCATTGTCGTTGATGACAGCTTTCAGCTTTAGGCTGGCGGTGAGCCATAATTGCAGTTTCTTACCATTGGTTCCGTGTGAGAAGACTGGCATGTCGCGGCCCGTCTCATCGGGTTTTACCATGAGATCGACGGTCAGGCTCTTGCCGCTGAAGTTGCGGCGTGCTTCTGTCTCCACGCTGGCCTTGCCGTCGAATTGCAATGAGACGGACTCCGTCACATGATCGTTGTTCACCTCACCCTTCACCTCGAAGTTGGTGATGGAACTCAGGTAGTTGTGTTCAATATCCTCCGAGAAGTTGAAGATGATGTTGTCACCCAGCGTCAGCACGCCGCTCTTTGGCTCGGGAGTTCCGAACAGCTGTGGCCGGCGCGTATCCTTCACGCCACTGATGATGGGCGATGCCGTAGTGAGGAACGAGTTGCCGTTTCTGCAGTACAGCACGGCCCTGAGGTCGTAGGCCTTCTCCATCACGGTGCCCTCTCCGTAGAAGTGTGTGGTGATGTTGCCGTTCTCGGGTATCATCTCGCGCACACCGCTGGCCTGGGCCATCAGAGTCGAGTCGGCATAGTAGGAACAGAGATTGGTCCATGAGTCTTCGCCCCGCAGCGATTCCTTATACTGGAACTCGATGTGGTCGAAGTTGTGCTGGTGCTTGTTGAAACCATTGATGGTGACGGGCAGGAACCAGCCTCGACGGTCGTCATACTGGGCATTGGTGTTCATCACCCATTTGTCGCCCGGCTGTGCGATGAGCACCGGTCCTGCCTCGTGCAGGTAGTGCACGTCGAAACTCACATAGTTCTGTGTGTTGGCGAAGTCGCCTTGCGATGCAACGCCGATCTTCAGACCTTCGTAGTCGAATTCCTCACCGGCATATACCTCCATCGTCTTCTCCATGACTTTGCCGGGGTAAAGGACGACGGTCATGCCCGTACCCGTCAGCGGTGCTCCGTCGATGAAGATTTTGGCGCCCTTGGGATTAGACTCCATATCCTGGATGAAGGTGAACATCGTCAGTGCGCCGGTGGCCGCCTCGGGCTGTTCGCTCTCGTTGGTGAGATAGACCTTGAAGCGTGCGGGGTCGCCGATAGCCACACCGCTCACGCTCTGCTTGTCAAGCATAATCTTCGGGTTGCAGATCTTCTTGGTCCGTTCGTCGAGTATGGTGCCGGGGTGGTACACCTGTGTGCGGCGCTCATTTTCCCACACGTTGGCAGTGGCACCTCCGCGTGTGCGATAGACGAAACTGCGCGGATAGATGACATCCGTGTAGTTCACGCCACTGTTTACATGATTGTTGACAATTTCCAGCCAATCGTCGAAATTGTCGTTGTGGAACACCTCAAAGTTTTTGCTGTTTTTCGTAGTGTCGGTGACCTCTGTTCTGACGCGATAGACATCGAAGAGCAAGTGACTCTTGGCATCCATCGAGATAGTAAAGCTTTCCTTGCGGGTGTAGTTGTGGGTTGTACCGTAAGTGCCAGTGCTGGAGTATTCCACCACAGGAGTAATGCCAAATTTGAAGGCTGTGCCGGCAAAATTCAGTTCCACGCTGTTCTGTTGAACTTTGTTGTTTTGGTTCGTACCATCACCGGTCACTTTGCCGCCAGTCAACTCACTCAACTTACTACCAAGCATCTTTAACACTGTTCCCAGAGCGGGCTGTGACAACAGCACTGCACCAGCCTTGGCCAGCCTATCCCAGCGGTCGGTGCCGTCTTCGCCAAAGTAGTCGGCAGTGGTGAATGGATAGTTGAGGTTTTGTGCCACGCTGTATTCGCTCTCGAATGTCTCATTGTAGGTCACCTTCGAGCCACCGTCAACGTCGTAGTTGGCTACCAGGTCGTAGGCACATAGTTTTTCTGATTCGTTCACACAAATCATTTCTATCCATGACTTGAATATATCCAGTTTCTGTGCTACTTCGTCGGTTATCCCTTGGCTGACGGCGGGTTCTATTTTCTCGTAGTCCAATCCGAAGTTGGCATCGTCGCGTGGCACCTTCGACCAATAGACAACCTTGCCCGTGGCATCGGCCTGTCTCTTAGCCTCTTCACGGGTTCCGGTGAAGATGAGTGCGAGGATTTCATCGGCCAGTTTGGGCAGCAGTTCTGAAAGGATGTGCTTCTGCGAGTGGATGAACTGCGACTTCACCTGAGGCCCGTAGCCCAGCGACTCGTCGCGCACCAGGTGATAGACGGAGTCGTTGGCATCGCGGCCCTCGGCAATGTGGACGAGTGTGCCGTACTTGCTTGTGATGGTACTCGACATGCCAGTCGCGTCTTCTTGCACGGTTATCTTGCTGCCATCTGTCCGACCCAGCATCTGGCGGTACATATTGTCGGGGATAGCGCGTATGGTGGACATAGGCGTCACCATCATGTTCTGTACTACGCCTATGTAGAGGTCGGCATCGGCTCCTATCATCGTGCCACTGCTACTGGTGGTGATGTCCTCGCCCACGTTCATCGTATAGCTGTAGGCTTTCTTGCCCGAACCACTGGTGATGATGCCAAGGTCAATCCAGTTTTGTGACTTACCGGAGTTGATGATACCATACTCGGTAGTAGCCGCCACCATGCCCGAATAGTTGTCAAGGGCGGTACCTGTACCAAATGATAGTTTGACACCGGCCTGAAATTTCATATCTACGGTGTAGTTGAACTTCAGTTTCGACCCTTTCGACAACGTGGCGGTGCTGGCGTTGCCAGGTGGGTCGCGCAGGATGTCGATGAGCAGAGGCTTGTCAACCGAGATGGCATCCATAGAGCCACTCATGGCAAACATGTTCAGCACATATCCCTTGAGTGGTTTGGCCTCATAGGTAGTGCCGTCCTGGGTCAGGGTCATTGTCACGGTCTTCAATGCGTTTTCACCTGTCAGCAGGCGTGTGGTTTGGTCGGCTGCAAGGTAATAGATGCCCCGACCTTTCTCGTCCAGCTCCACCGTCTGCCGTTGCTGGCCGTTCTGCATGCCGTTGTGTATGGTCACTTGCCCGCCGCCTATCTTCACCAGGTCTTCCTTGTTAGCGCGTGCATCATTATTATATAGGTAGCGTTCGGCCACTTGTATCTCGATGGGATAGCGGCGCTCCAAACTGAACACAGGGTAGCCGAAGGTGTAGTCGGCAGTGCCGGCCATGACAGGCTCTGGTCCATGATCTTCGG
>CAMNOK010000049.1 GCA_946546825.1 uncultured bacterium | reverse complement strand
AGAAGTGTAGGGGAAGTGTGAAAATCAACGTGACCTTGTCCTTGCCGAATTTACGACATAACAAAGCCCTGGCTTGAGAAAGTCGGGGCTTTGCGATAAAAAAAGAAGATGCGGCTATTTTGAACACCCTCTTTTTGGCACAGTTTTTGTTAATCTGTAAAAAAATCAAGATCATACATTCGTAATGAATTTAATCAAAAACAAAGAATTTGGCGGTGAGCGTCCTCTGTTCGCCCAGCACGATTTACGATTAGAAAACATCACCATCACTGATGGAGAGTCTGGCATCAAGCAGTGTCAGAACATGGAAGCCACAGGTTGCAAGTTTTATGGCAAATATCCGTGGTGGCACGTTGACGGAGCCCGCATCGACAACTGTTACTTTGCCGAGGGTTCACGATCGGCTATCTGGTACACCAATGACCTGAGCATGCGCGACTGCGTCATCGACGGCCCGAAGTTTTTCCGTGAGATGAAAAACGTGGAACTGGAGAATGTCACCATCAACGATGCCGACGAGACCTTTTGGAAGGTTGACGGACTGCGTATTAAGAATGTGAAACTACACGATGGCACCTACCCTTTCATGTTCTCTAAGAATATCTTTGTCGATGGTTTGGAGAGCGACTCGAAGTATGTCTTCCAGTATTGCAAGGACGTGGAAATTCATCATGCCAAAATTCTGACCAAGGATGCCTTCTGGGAATGTGAGAACATCACCATCTACGACTCCGTACTTGACGGCGAATACCTGGCATGGCACTCCAAGAACGTACGATTGGTGAATTGCCACCTGGCAGGTGAACAGCTGCTCTGCTACGTTGACAATCTGGTACTGGAGAACTGCACCTTCGACAAAGCCTGCGACCGTATATTTGAGTACTCCACCGTTCAAGCCAGTATTCATGGATATATAGAGAACATCAAAAATCCCACCAGCGGTCACATCGTGGCAGATAGCATCGGTTCGATAACCATTGACGAAAACGTACGTCAACCCGCCAACTGTATCATAGAAAAGCGCTAAGCTATCATGAGCACATATCACTTTGACAAGCACACTACACGACGTGGCACTAACTGTGTGAAGTGGGACGAAACCTCACTGGAGGATATCATCCCTCTGTGGGTGGCCGACATGGATTTTGAAGTGTTACCCGCCATAACTGAAGCACTGAAGAAGCGCGTGGAGCACGGCATTTTCGGCTATGCCTTGGTAAGCGACAGCTATTACGAGAGCATCATAGACTGGTTTCGCCGTCGTCACGGATGGAACATTCGGCGCGAATGGATTCAATATACCACGGGCGTTGTTCCTGCTATCTCAGCCGTGCTTAGAGCATTGACCATGCCAGGTGAACGCGTGCTGGTGATGTCACCCGTTTACAACTGCTTCTTCTCCAGCATACGCAACAACGGCTGTGAGGTGTTGGAGAGTGCCTTGCAAGTGGTCATTAAAGATTCACAACCAACTTACACTATAGATTGGAACGACTTTGAAGCCAAGTGTGCCGATGAGAAAACCACGGTCTTTCTGCTCTGCAACCCTCACAATCCAGCAGGCCGTGTATGGACTCGCGAAGAGCTGAAGCGGATGAATGACATTTGCATGAAACATCAGGTGAAAGTCATCAGTGACGAGATACACTGCGAACTTGTCATGCCCGGCCACACCTTCACCCCCTTTGCAGCAGTTTCCGAGGAGTGTGCGTCCAACAGTGTGGTATGCGGCTCCCCCTCGAAATCGTTTAACACAGCTGGTCTGCAGATGGCACACATCATCTGCCAGAATGCCGAATGGCGGCATCGCATTGATCGCGCCATCAACATCAATGAGATATGCGATGTCAACCCCTTTGCGCCAATAGCTGTTGAGACCGCCTACAAGGAGGGTGACGAATGGATTGACCAGCTGAACAGATATCTCTTTGACAACTACCAGGCCCTGCTGGCCTATGTACGAAAAGAGCTCCCACAGATGAAGGTCTATATCCTGGAGGGCACTTACCTGGTGTGGTTGGATATTCGCGAAACAGGAATGACATCAGACCAACTCACCCACAGGCTACTCCACGAAGGACGCGTGTGGGTGAACAGCGGGACAACCTACGGTCCCGTCACTGGAGAAGGATACATCCGTATCAACATCGCCACGCAACGAGACCGTCTGATGGAAGGTCTGCGCCGCATACGTCAGGTGATGGGTAAGTGAGCGCACACCTGTCTGAGGGAGAAAACCTTAGTCTTTTAAAGAATATGTAACCGTGGTCACTACTCTTACCTTCTTAATATAAGGAGTATTCTCGTCGCGGTTCTCAATAGAGAACTGCCCCTGGTCAGCACTAACAATCTTGTTCAGCTGACTGTTAGAGTTTTCTGCAAACTGCTGGGCTGTCTGCTCAGCATTTTTGATGGCTTCAGTCATCATCTTGGGTTTCATGTCTTTGAATGACACATACTCATATTTGATAGGAGCCTCATAGCCACCATCAACAATAGCAATGCCCTGACGAAGGAGTTCACCCTGACGGGCAATGATGGAACGGACCTGTTTCACATGACGTGAGGACACGGTGATGGTGGAGGTAATGTTATAGCGGTAGCCACGGTTGTTGTCACCATAGCGCTCCGCATTCATGTCGATAACCGTAGGAGCATTCACACTGATTTCCTCTTCCTTCACGCCATTCTTCAGAAGAAATGCCTTGATGGTTGCATTGGTAGCATTGATTTTACCGTAAAGCTGGGGCAGGTCGTTACCAATCTCCTTGGTTTGGATAGGCCATGTCACCTTGTCGGCTTCTACTTCCTGTTCAGCCAAACCCTTGACGGTAACCTTGCGGTCTTTATTCGCAATGTCATCGATGCCTGCCTTGAGAAACCATCCCAACAGTAGGAAGCCTAACACCATGCCACAAGCTATGACAATGGCTTCGTTTAAGTAAGCTGTCTTTTTCATTCTATTAAAATTTAAGTTGTCGAGTTCTTAGAATTTAACGATACTGAAGATCTTCTCTGTGGCGCCTGTCAGACTGGCCACATAGGAACCAGCTTTCTGTCCAGCTTCTTTTAACGTCTCAAGAGAAGTCGAGAATTTGTCCATAGTCTTCTCAAAATCCTGGGCACAAGAAATCTCAATACCGCCACCACAGGCTTTCAGGTCTTGTGCCTCCTGGAACTTCTGGTTGTTAGGGCCAAAAAGTACGGGTACATCCCAGACTGCAGCTTCCAGAAGATTGTGGATACCCACGCCAAAGCCACCACCCACATAGGTCACGTCAGCATACTGATAAACCGACGAGAGCAGTCCGTAGCAGTCAATAATGAGCACGTCGTACGTCTCATACGGAGTTTCTGCCCCAGCTTCCTGTGCAGCGGTATAGAGCAGTACCTTCTTGCCCAGTGACTCAAACCGTTCTCGAAGCAATTTGATGCGTTGAGGTGATACGACATGGGTAGCAACGATAGTTTTCCACGACTGCTTGGCAAGATAAGGGATATAAACATCCTCGTCGGGTTCCCAACTGGAACCTGCCACGAAGACTCGATTGCCACTTCCTATGAAATTCTTGACGATATCGAGTTGCTTGGCTGCAGCCTTGATCTGCAGGACTCGGTCGAAGCGCGTGTCGCCCACCACGTCAACATCGTGTATATTCAGCTTGGCCAGCAGTTGACGGCTCTGCTCGTTTTGTACGAAGAAATGGGTGAAGCAACGTAACACCTTACCATACTGATGGCCATACCACTTGAAGAACACCTGGTCCGGACGGAATATGCTCGACACGCTGTAGGTAGGAATACCGCGGTGTTTCAAGATATGGAGGTGGTTGTACCAGAACTCATACTTGATGAAAAAAGCCATGACGGGACGTATGGTTCGCAAGAAGCGTTGTGCGTTGGTCACCGTGTCAACAGGCATATAACAGATGATGTCGGCACCTTTGTAGTCTTTGCGCACCTCATATCCCGAAGGAGAGTAGAATGTCAGCAGAATCTTATATTCCGGATGCTCCTGCCGCAGGCGTTCCATGAGCGGTCTTCCCTGCTCAAACTCGCCGAGCGAGGCTGCATGAAACCATACATACCGAGCCGTGGGATCGACTTTCTCACGCAACACACGGAAGGCATCACGCTCTCCGCGCCACATTTTTCGAACTTTATGGTCAAACAGGGCAGCAATGGCTATACCCAATTGACATGCATACATGATGATGTTATACATACCTTCACCAGTTAGCAGTTATCTATATGTCTGCCACAGCGCACTTATCCAAGCACTTCAATGGCGCGACGCATACGTTGCAGGGTTTCACTCTTGCCGAGGAATGCTGAGATGTCAAACATGCCAGGTCCTTTTCCTTCGCCAACAAGTGCCAAGCGCCAGGCGTTCATCACGTTGCCCAGCTTATATTCTTTTTCTTCCACCCAGGCATGGACAACCTTTTCCTGATTCTCCAGAGAGAAATCATCCAAGCCTTCCAACAGACTGGCCAACTCGCTCATCACCTGTGCAGAGTCTTCTTTCCAGCGTTTTTTCACGGTCTTCTCATCATACTCGGTGGGAGCAATGAAGAAGAAGGAGCACAAAGGCCACAACTCCTTGACGAAGCTGACACGATCTTTCATCATCCTGACAACCTCTATAATGCGCTCCATGGGTTCATCGACACCGTTGTTGGCAACGATAGGAGCAAAGAGATGAGCTATCTCCTCATTGCTCTTCCTAAGGATATACTCATGGTTGAACCAAATACCTTTCTGATAGTCAAACTTAGCACCGGCCTTAGAACAACGGCTGATATCAAAGGCCTGTACCAATTCTTCAAGAGAGAATATCTCCTGCTCGGTTCCGGGATTCCATCCCAGCAGGGCAAGGAAGTTCAAGACAGCTTCAGGGAAATAGCCACTTTCACGATATCCGCTGGACACCTCTCCCGTCTTCGGGTCGTGCCACTCCAGTGGGAAGACGGGGAATCCCAGTCTGTCGCCGTCGCGCTTGGACAACTTCCCCTTACCTTCAGGCTTGAGCAGCAGAGGCAAATGCGCAAAGGCGGGCATGGTGTCGGCCCAACCAAAGGCCTCATAGAGCATGACATGGAGCGGAGCACTGGGCAGCCACTCCTCACCACGAATGACATGGCTGATTTCCATCAGGTGGTCATCAACGATATTGGCCAAGTGGTAGGTAGGCAATTCATCAGAACTCTTGTAGAGCACCTTGTCGTCAACAATATCACTCTTGATGACTACCTCTCCACGAATCAGGTCGTGCACATGTACCTCACGACCAGGCTCCACCTTGAAGCGTACCACATACTGCTCTCCATCAGCCAAACGACGTTTCACCTCTTCTTCGCTGAGGGAGAGGGAGTTGTTCATCTGCATGCGGGTGTGAGCATCATACTGGAAATTGGAGATTTCATTGCGCTTCTGTTCCAGCTCCTGCGGTGTGTCAAACGCAATGTAAGCTTTTCCAGCTTCCAGCAGTTCGTCAACATATTTCTTATAGATAGCGCGACGCTCACTTTGGCGGTAAGGACCGTACTTTCCGCCGAAGCTGACACCTTCATCAAACTTTATTCCCAACCAGCGGAAGGACTCTATAATATATTCTTCTGCTCCTGGTACAAAGCGGTTGGAGTCAGTATCCTCAATACGGAACACCAAGTCTCCGCCATGCTGCCGTGCAAACAGATAATTATACAGGGCGGTACGCACACCGCCGATATGTAAAGCCCCTGTCGGGCTCGGTGCAAAACGCACCCTTACTCTTCTCTCTGACATGTCTTTTTATATATTTTTCCGCAAAATTAATCATTTTTCTTGAGTTATGACACATTTTTTTCGTATTTTCGCAACTGAAAAAGAAAAGAACAAGCCGAAAGTCATGAAGAATAACTATACAACAGAGCGGTACTACTGGCGAAACGCAGCCACACGCATAATCCTCACTGTCCTCACCGTAGCCCTCATTGTTTGGTTTTTACCCCGCAACGAGGTGCAACATTTCCGCTACGATGTGGGCAAGCCGTGGATGTATGGTTCGTTCATTGCCAACTTCGATTTTCCTATTTATAAGACAGAGGAGGCTATACAGGAAGAGAAGGATTCGCTGACACGTTTTTTTTACCCCTACTATAAGTATGACGCCAGTGTTGAGCAACGGCAAATCAAGCAGTTTCTTCAAGACTACAAGGACGGGCTACCAGACCTTTCAGACAGCTATCGCCAGCTGATTGTGGAGCGTCTGCATTCCATTTATGCTGCCGGCATCATGGACACACCAGACTACAACCGCCTCTATCGCGACACAACCAGTCAGTTTCGCCTCATCAAAGGTAAGGAGTCACACAGCATTCTGATGCGTAACGTCTATTCTACCATGGCTGCCTATGAACACCTCTTTGCCGACCCCAGGTTACAAGAGGTGCGCCACATTCTGCAGAAATGCAACCTCAACGAATACGTTGATGCCAATCTCATCTACGACAAGAACCTCTCTGAGAGTGAGATGAACGACCTGCTCAGCAGTGTTTCACCAGCCAGCGGAATGGTGATGAGCGGACAGAAAATCATTGACCGCGGTGAGATTGTCAACGAATATACCTATCGCGTGCTCAACTCCTTTGAGCAGGAACTGGCCCGCCGCAGTGCCTCATCCAACGAGCTGGCCTCTACTGTCATAGGCCAGACGCTCTTCGTAGGCATTCTCGTTGTTCTGTTTACCGTATATCTGTTACTTTTCCGCCACGATTATTTCGAGAAGCCGCGAAGCATCATGATGCTCTATCTGCTGCTGTTGCTCTTCCCCATTTTGGTTTCACTCATCATGCAGCACAACTTCCTGAGCGTCTATATCGTACCCTTCGCTATAGCACCCATGTTCACTCGCGTCTTCATGGACTCACGAACAGCCTATTCCCTGCATGTCATCATGACACTCATCTGTGCCGCAGCAGTAAGATATCAGTATGATTTCATCATCGTACAACTTGTTGCTGGTACCGTAGCTATCTATTCTCTACGCGAACTTTCCAGCAGAGCACAGGTATTCAAGTCGGCCCTGCTCATCACGCTGGCCAGCATGGCCACCTACTTCTCGCTGCAACTCATGCAGAAAGGAGAAGCCCTGACCATTGACAAGGATATGTATTACCACTTCCTGGCCAACGGCATATTGCTCCTGCTGACCTATCCGCTGATGTATCTCGTCGAGAAGACGTTCGGTTTCACCTCTAATGTCACTCTTTTTGAGTTGTCCAACACCAACAAGGGACTGCTGCGCGACCTCAGTGAGATTGCGCCAGGCACCTTCCAGCACTCCATCACAGTGGGCAACCTGGCGGCAGAGATTGCCAATCGCATCGGAGCCAACAGCTTGTTAGTGCGTACAGGCGCCCTATACCACGACATCGGCAAGATGACCGAACCCGTTTTCTTCACAGAAAATCAGGCTGGTGTCAACCCACACGACAACATTCCCTACACCGAGAGTGCCCGCATTGTCATCAGCCACGTCACCGAAGGTGTCAAGATGGCTGAAAGCCAGAACCTGCCTACCATCATCAAGGACTTCATCCTCACTCACCATGGACAGGGACTGGCGAAATACTTCTATATCAAACAGCAAAACGAGCATCCCAACGAAGAGATTGACAAGGCTCCATTCACCTACCCCGGACCGAATCCCTTCACCCGCGAACAGGCCATTCTGATGATGGCCGACACTGTGGAAGCCGCTTCACGCTCACTCAACGAATACACCGAGGAGAGTATCTCGCAACTGGTGAACCGACTCATCGACTCACAGGTCAGCGAAGGCTTCTTCCGCGACTGCCCCATCACGTTCCGAGATGTCGCCCAAGCCAAGGCCGTGCTCATCGAACGACTGAAGAGCATCTACCACACCCGCATTTCCTATCCTGAACTGAAATAGGAGACAAACACATTTTCGGTTTGCCCATGGCGAGTCGAATCGACTCTACAAAATAAGTAAAAAGTATATATGAAAAAATTATTTCTATTCACCGCACTGATGATTACCGTGCTGACAGCCTGCATGGATAAAGAAAAATCAAAAAATAAAGAAAACATGAAATCAACTCTAACATTGACACATGAATGGGACAAGGTGTTCCCCCTGAGTGAGAAAGTTGCTCACCGCAAGGTGACGTTTGAGACACAATATGGCCTGACACTGGCCGCCGATCTTTACTCTCCGAAAGGTTCACAACCCATGGAGAAGAGTAAAGGAGACAAGTTGCCGGCCATCGCCGTATCGGGACCATTTGGAGCCGTGAAAGAACAGTCCAGCGGACTTTATGC
This sequence comes from uncultured bacterium, assembly GCA_946546825.1. Lineage (GTDB taxonomy): Bacteria > Bacteroidota > Bacteroidia > Bacteroidales > Bacteroidaceae > Prevotella. The sequence continues at coordinate 5,881 of CAMNOK010000049.1, read as the reverse complement.
CATGCGGATGGCTGAGCGCGGGTTTGTTGCTCTCGCCTTCGACCCGTCATATACCGGCGAGAGCAGTGGCGAGCCCCGCCGCACCGCTTCTCCAGACATCAACACAGAAGACTTCATGGCTGCCGTTGACTTTCTGTCAAAGTTGGAGGGTGTGGATGCAGAACGGATTGGCATCATCGGCATCTGTGGCTGGGGCGGTATCGCCCTTAACGCAGCTGCTGCCGACACCCGCATCAAAGCTACTGTGGCATCGACGATGTACGACATGACACGCGTCAGCGGAAACGGCTATTTCGATAGCGAGGACAAAGAATCTTCACGCCATACTGCCCGTGAAGCCCTTGCCAAACAAAGGCTCACAGACCCGAAGGCCATGGCTGGCGGTGTGATTAATCCTTTGCCTGCCGACGCACCCCAGTTTGTCAAAGACTACTACGACTACTATATCACCCCGCGTGGCTACCATCAGCGCAGCGGCAACTCTAACGACGGCTGGCGAGTCATCGGCACACAGGCATACTCCAACAGTCGTTTCCTCTACTACATCAACGAGATTCGTTCTGCCGTTCTTGTAATGCATGGAGAGAAGGCACACTCTCGCTACTTCGGAGAGGCTGCCTATCACTACATGGTTGACGGGAAAGCCGACGGCTACAACGTCGTAGGCAAGCCCAACCCCAACCCCGAGAACAAAGAACTGCTCATCATTCCCGGTGCCTCACACTGTGACCTCTACGATGGCGGCTATACCGAGCTTGTCGGTAAGGGCGAAGCGAAGAACCTGATTCCCTGGGACAAACTGGCCGACTTCTTTACCCGTAACTTATAGACAGCTCCTAAACAGATGCCCGTGATACTGACCTACACCATGAATGCCAATACTGAACAGGCCAAAGGCATCTTCCAAATGATGGGTATGATACGGTCATAAAAACTTTACACCGTCAGTTTGTCTTTGTGGAGTCGGCAGGAGCCCGCATGTACTGGGTTTCCCCCGAAGGTTTGGCCATCGGTCTCATGACGGGCATCGTTGTCTTTGAATCCTTGAATCGGAAGAGTTCCTGGAAATGACTTAGCTTTCGACGCCAGATAAAACCTGCGCCATACTGTCCAATCTCTCCCTCCAGCCAGTCATAGCTATCACGGTTGTAGAACAACTTCAAGAACTTCGAGGAGCCTTCATTCAGACGATATTCAAACTGCACATTGTTGAAGAAGGTCTGGTTCTGCGATGACTCGTCAGAACCTGTGGAGAGCTTTCCGCCAATGATGATACGCAGGCGGTTATCCCACAAGCGCTTGGCAAACTTAAAGGAATAGTCAGTATGGAGGTTGCCATTGGCATCAGTGGCATTGTCCATACCGAATGAAAGGTCGAGGGTACGAAATGCATTGCCGGCGATGCCGTTAATCTGGCTGTTGAGGAAGGCGCTGAGGGCACTGTTCATAGAGAACGAGCTGGTATTGCCGTCAGAGAGATACATGCCCGTGGTAAGCATGGTAACAGCCAGCTTGCCACGCTCTTCCTTACTCATCATGTTCAGTTCATTGCTGACCTCCATATCTTGTAGGGCTTCAATGATAAACTCAAGGCCCATGTCTTTCAGATTCTTGGTGATGACCACACCACATTCAAACTCTACCATGCGCGTCTGCGAGCCTTCCGAGCCTACGCTGGCCTTGGTCTGTTCGGTGGCTGTGATGTTCAGACGCGGATTCATCACGTTGCCCGTAAACTCTATGTAGCTGCCGTCACGGATGGTAAAGGTCTTCAGAGGGATGACAGGCAACGAATATTTCATCTCACCATTGGAGAGCGTGTAGCGTCCCGTCAGACGGAAATTGTCAGTGGGATTATACTGCATGCGCAGATCGCCACCGCCGATGAGGTCCACATAATTACTCTTATCGGCATTCAGCGCACACATGATATGTGCACTCTCGTCTATGCTGAGTGTCATGTCCATGTTGAGACCTGTGAGTTGTGGTCTCTTGACACTCTTCACGGTCGTTGTGTCACTAAAGTCAGTGAACTTCACCAATTCGTCAAGCTGGTTGTCGGTTGTCAGCGGAGAATCTCTTAGGATATAGGTCATATCCGTAGAGCCCAGCACGTCGAGCTTTCCACGTACGCTGAGATTGTCGAGTTCTCCCCTCATCACACCAAAGAAGTTCACAAAGGCTTTTCCGAAAGCCTCCGACCGACTATTCTCCTTTGCTTTTATTACCTGGAAGTTTTGCGCCCTCATGCGCATATCCATGTGGATATGTTCCGGATCGGCAAAGTCGATATATCCAGCCGATGTCAGCGGCTGGTCGTTGATGGCATACATATTGAAGTTTTCCAACAGCAGCCGGCTCTGCTTGATGGTCACGGGGTCGTTGTCGAAACGAAGGGTGACACCATAAGGCTCGCTGAAGATGTATGCCGAGTCAAGAAACAGTTCTCCATCGATGACAGGAGCGGAAAGTCGTCCACTCACGCTCAGCGTTCCTTCGCCATAGCCTTTCAAGCCTATCAGCTGGCGCGGCACAAAGGCATTGGCCAAAGCCAGCGGGAAGCGTTCCATAGACAAGTCTGCATTGAGGTTGCCGCCATCATCGGGAAGATAGGTTCCGCTGATGCTGGCCACCTGCCGGTCATCGTGCATGAGGATGCCGTCAACATAGTGTCCGCCATTCTCCTGCGGCATATATACAAACTCCGTGGCAATGTCGCCCATGAGTGTCTTCTCATACGACAGCCTATCTACAGCAAGGTTGGTAGATACCGACAACGCCTTGTCGGTCTTGATAATATGGAAGTCTCCATTCATCATTCCGCCCAGGTCGGGAGTATAAGGAATAACAGACAGAATCTTCTCCAGGTCAAACTTATTCAAGCTAAAGGTGATATCTTGTTGGGCCGTGGAGTCTTCATCATTGGAATAGATCTGCACGCCCATGCCGTTGGCTGCCAGCAACTTCACGTCGGCCGACACCCTCTGGTCGGGTCCGAGAAACACATAGTTGTCCTTATTGATTGTGAAGGTCTTATATCCCAACGTGGGGTCTGGACCGTATGACCGGAACATGAAGCCATTGTTTTCCATCGATGCCTGTATGCCGAGGCGTACGCCCAGCTGATTGCGGTCGTCATACAGTCGGGTACCGAGGATAGTGCCCTTGTCAAAGATGATGCCGTCAACGAGGGCATTGAAGGTATATTGCGGGTTCTTTTTATTGTTGCGTACCTGAGCCTGATAGCTGATGCGGGCCGAGTCGGACTTGACAGCAAAGTTGATGGTATCGAGCAGCACGCTGTCAACAGTCAGTCCGTTGACATGTAGGTTTCCATTGATGCCCGCCAGGGGGGAGGTGTCCATTTTCAGGTTCAGCCAGTGGAGCGTTATCCCATAGTGACGCAACATGTTGATGATGAAGTTTTCGCGCCCACTGGTCAGCCGGACGGAAGCCAAGGGCAGCCGGCGGCGCAGGCTCAACTGGTCTATGGTGCGGGCGTCATATTGACGGTTCACTTCTTCGGCTATCTCCTTCCCTACATGCAGCAGGTCTTCATAGCCGCCACGGGCATGCAGGTTCAGGTGGAAGTCACCACAATCTACCACGGTCAGTGTGGTGTCCCGGTTTGTCAGGACATCAAGTACGATGTCGTCCGGACGATATAGTTTCACGCTGTCGCGCATATAGATGTCACTGACCAGTCCTTGCACCTTATAGAATTTCTTCATGTCGGTCTCCAAATCCAGGTGGGCACAAAGACCTATCACCATCGGCTCTTCTACAAGTCGCAGGCTGTAAAGGTCTGCATGGGCCAGGTCGCAGGAGAGCGTGGCCTTCATACGCCGGCCACCGCTTATGCCATCGAGGTTGAAGACGCCCTGCACCAATGGATTGTTACTGCGGGCGCGGACCCTGCTCACTCCGTTCTTCACCGTCGCCGTGGCCTGTATGTTGGCGAGGTCGTAAGCACCGTAGCCGAACTTTTTTACATCGATATTAGCTTGCAGGCTTGTACGGGTGGAGAGCGGGTCGGTGCCGTGTCCGGAAAGGCTTACTGTGCCAGTGAGAGGGTGAAGGCCGCTGCCGGGCAGAAAGTGCTGTAGCTGCAGAGCCTGTGCCCGCAGGTCAATGTCATAGCGCATGCTTTCCACATCCACCATGGCCCTGCCCTTCACGGAGCCCCTGCCTTCACGAAACGTGAAGTCTGAGGCATAGCACTGTCCCTCAGCCCTCAGCTTTCCGTCAAGACTCATGCCGGCGGGCAGCCTCAGCGTCGGCCGGGCAGAAGTATCAAGCAGGGAGGTGACAAAGGAGAGATTATCTGTAGCAGCATGGATGTTGAGTTCTGCGAAAAGGCTCTTGCTGTCGGTGAGGTTTCCGGCCTGTCCGTCGGCCTGCAAGGTGAAGGCCGATGGAAGTTTGATGGTCAGACCATGGATAAATGCACGTTGCATGTTGCCCTTCACCACAGCGTCAATCGTCAGCTGTTGGTTGGGCCACTGTCTGCGAAAGGCTGGCGGCAAGCCGCCCATGAAGCTCAAAAGATCTTGTTTGCCGAAAGCGCCATGTACGATGACATCCATCCTTCCCGGGTCTTGTGAGGCAAAGGTGTTAAGGTCCATATTGACTTTGGCCACAAGATTCGATTCCGGAGTGTTGAGTTTCAGCGAAGAGACCCGCACCGCCAACGAGTCCATGTAGAAGGAGCTGGCAGCCAGCGAGAGGTTGGACAAAGCGTATGGCCCGTATGCCACCCTGCTGTCGGCAATACCGAGCCTGCCTACCTCATAGCGTCGGGCACCTAAGTCTATATTGCCTCCTTTCAGGCGCACGTCTCCCAGGTAGGCAGTAAGCGGCAGGCTGTCGGTAGGAAGAAGCACAGAGACTGACGTTCGCTGAACCGATAAGTCGCGAACAAGAATCTTCCACCAGAGGGGTTCACTCTTCGTCGTGTCGGGCGGCACCGTGTCGGCCAGCTCTATCTGTACGTTGGCATCTGTCAGCAAGGCCTTATCCACAGAGGCCTCCTCGGCACCCAGGTTGATACCATGACTCTCCACCGACAGATGACCCACGGCGCCGGCAATATGCACGTCGGGTATCAGTCCGTCGGTATTGACCTTCATCCCGTTGAAAGCCAACTCATCGACCTCCACCTGTCCCCGAAAAAGCGGAAGCAGCTGAACATCGACCACCACCTGCTTCACGTCGGCAATGGTGTCACGAAGTCCCGGTCTCTCTGCATCCTTGATAATCATCACCTCTTCCACACTCAAGTCCAGAGGAAACGCCAAGCGTACATGCCCCACACGGATATCCATGCCCGTCTGCTCCGAAGCATAGGATGCAACATGCCTTACCGCCCAGTTTTGTATGGGCGGTATATAGAGTGCCACGGCCAGCAACGCCGTCAGCACAACGGGAGCCAGCAGGGCAACGGCAAACCACTTGAGAGCTTTCTTCATCTTGAAAGAGAGAATGTTGACATTCTAACCTGCAAAAATAAACATTTTTCGGGAAATCCTTCACATTCCCGTCCCTTTTTTGTTGTTAGCCCCGTGTTTTCATGGTCCATAACCTGCGGACCGCCTCCCCTTCGGCCAAGAGACCCGCTCCCCTGTTGCAAAAGACGGGGACCAAATTTTTTCTGCGTAAGGGATTTTTTTTCTCAAGTCCTTGCACAGCCACCTTAGGCAACAATCTTTGTATCCACATCCTCACACTGCGCTACAAAGATATTTTTTTTGAAACATCTCTTATTTACAACCGATTTGTCAAGAAAACTTCGATTTTTAACCAAAATTTTGGGCGTTTTGAAAAAAGAAAAATCGACGGTCTTCATTTTGCGAGTATTTCGCATCCTCAAAATCAACCTTTT